>CAYHSB010000013.1:1744-18581 GCA_964359185.1 uncultured Chitinophagales bacterium | reverse complement strand
CGGGTAGCGGATGTCCAATCTTGCCGCGTTTTGCCCCCACCTGACGAAATCCAGCCGCGCGGAAATCATGCGTGTTAACCGTGACGACGGGTGCACACTCTGTACAGCCATAGCCCTCTAGCGGACGAATGCCAAACACATCATCGAAAGATTGGGCTAGACGTTCCGGTAATTTCTCTGCGCCAGCCATGACGAATTGTAGACTCCCGAAATCTTCCGGCTCGCAGCGCTTCATATACGCCTGCAGCATCGTTGGTGTCGCAAGCAAGAATGTGACCGCATACTCACGCACCAGCTCCCCGATGACCTGCGCGTCAAACGGGTTTGGATGGTACACCACTCCAACGCCAAGTGCTGCAGGTACCATCATTGTTCCAGTAAAGCCGAACGAGTGGAAGAAAGGGAGAATGCCAAGAATTCGATCCTTCTTATGAAAGGCAAAGATTTGTCCCATCTGTTGGGTGTTCGAAACGATGTTGTAATGCGTCAACATCACTCCCTTCGGATCACCCGTGCTTCCGCTAGAAAAAATGACTGTCGCCAGATCATCCAGTCCACCTTTCTTGGTACGCCCCAGACTCTTTTCAAGCAATCCGATCGGCAGGAGCCACGCTATCAGCAATGCGGCAATTTTTTCCGCACGCCGTGGATTGCTAGCCAATTCTTCGAGCAAGATAGCTCTCGCAGGTACAGTGATGTTTACGCGTTCCAGGAACGCTTTCGAAGTGACCACAGTCTGAATCTGGCATTGCTGTGCACACGAGGCAATAGTCTCATTGGACGCAGTGTAGTTCAGGTTGATTGGAATCTTCCCCATCAGGAGGGCAGCAAAGTTCACAAGCGCGCCGGGTATTGAAGGAGGCAAAAGAACGCCCACCATTTCTTGTCCATCCCATATACTCCTTAACCGACGGGCGAGAAAAATTGTGCGTGTAAGGACCAATCCAAACCGTAACTTTCCGCTTCGCAGGTCAGCCATTGCAAATCGAAACGGGTGGTGCCGTGCCGTTTGCACGAATGAGCGATGAAGCAGCTTCATTTGCTTCTTTCGGTAGTGCCACGAATCAGTATTTAACTCCTGAACAGCTTGGCGGACTTCGAACGGTGTCGAATCAGAAGGCATCGGCTTGCCGTAACTGACAGTCACTGGCTGTGCCAGCCGATGCGGTATCTTCCAAAAGAAGCGTCCCTTCTCATAGCTAAAGATGCTGCCCCACACACCATCCAGACAAACTGGAATGATCGGTGCACGCACGTCTCGCATAATCCGTGTGAGCCCACGTCGGAAAGGCAGAAGCTGTCCAATGCGAGTAATCTGTCCTTCGGCAAAGATGCATATCACCTCCCCGTGTTTGATTGCATCGCTTGCTTCCTGTAGCGACCGAAGCATCTCTCGCGGCCGCAGCTGGGAAGAGATCGGTATCGCACGCATAATTCGCACAACTGGTTTCACAAAAGGCAAGTCATAAATCCCTTTGTACATGATAAACCGGACGAAGCGATCTGTCGAGGCAATCAAAAGCAGTCCATCGACAAACGAGAGGTGGTTGCATACAAAGAGTGCCCCACCTTTATCGGGTATGTTGTCACGCCCAGCCACCTTGATGCGATAGACTGAATGCGTGAAAATCCACAGGAGCAGCCGCAAGAACATGTCGGGGAGTAGTATCAGGACATAGATTGTAGCGGCGAGGGTCACAATTGCGCTCGCGAGAAAGATGGTCGGTGGATCAAGATGTCCAATTGCCTTCATCCCGATAAAAGCTCCCGATGCGATGAACACACCAATGAATGAAAGCAGGTTCGCTGTTGCGACAACGCCACCCTTGCGTTCTTTGCCGGGGCGGTGCTGGATCAGCGCGTTAATGGGCACCACAAAGAAGCCGCTGAAGAATCCCAGCAGTCCAAGGTTGATGGCGACTGCCGTGTAGGAGACTCCAGGTCGATAGAGGAGTGTCGCAAACACCGTGAGACCGATTGAGCCGAGCGGTATCAATCCATATTCGATCTTGTTGCCGGAGAGATACCCTGCCGCCAGACTCCCAACGCCAATACCGATAGCGATGGCTGCCAGCAGGTAGCTGCTCTGAGTTTCACTTGCGTGAAGAACGTCAGTGCCGTAGAGTATGATGTTGAATCTCAATAACGCTCCGAGGAACCAAAAGTACGTATTTCCGAGCACTGCCAGAAACAACACCCGGTCACGGCGGATGAGCCTCATCTGTGAGAAAAACTCTTCGAGAAAGTTGAAGCGAAAAGTCTTGGACAAGTCGGCAGGTGGTACGCGTGTGATCCCGAGACAAACGAAGAGTCCAAACAACGCAAGTCCAATGAGACTTACTCCTGACCAAAGTTGATTCTCTCGAAAAACATCCCCCAGGAAAGCCCCTGTGATGGTCCCCGTTATGATTGCAAGAAACGTTCCGAGCTCGAGAACGCCGTTGCCCCAGGAGAGGCGTTTTTCAGGCAAGATCTCTGGGAGGATTCCGTACTTTGCGGGCCCAAAGATGGCGCTATGGATGCCCATCAAGAGTATGGCGAATAACTGGAGCGGGAGGAGTCGGAGGAGGAGGCCCAGGGTAGCAATCAACATCACAACGATTTCGAAGTACTTCACGCCAATCATGACTGATCGCTTGCTGAAGCGGTCAGCGAAATATCCGCCCGTCATTGAAAAGAGGATAAACGGTAAGGCGAATAAGGCTCCGACGAGAGCAACGAACAAATCTCGTTGTTCCTTCGGCAAACCCATACCGACGACGAGGAAAATGATAAGATACTGGAGCGTGTTGTCGCTAAATGCGCCCTGGAACTGGGTGACGATCAGACTCCAAAAACTTCGCCTCCAGGGTTTTTCGTTCATAGAGAGGAACTGAGATGGCGTTCGTTCGGCCATAATGGATTTGACGATCGGTTCTGTAAGTTCTCAGCCATTGCGAGGAGCCACAGACTTCAGAAGGACTTTCGAAATGAACTCAAGATTTGCTTGAAAATCAATGTGAGAATAGACAAGTGGTCACGCAGACTTTTCGAGGAGAGAACAAGAGATACTAAGGTGCCACCGGCAAGTCCGGTCAAAAAAAATCTGCCGCCCCAAAGATGGAGCGGCAGAGGCAACGGACGTAGACACTGGATTATCTAGAACGTCGTTGTTAGACTTCCCAGGATACGTCGTTCAAGTACTGAGCCACCAAAAATCTCGTAGTGCTTGCGATTCAGGAGATTGTATACATTGACCCCAAGAAGGACGTTCTTGGTGATTTGATAACCCGCGAGAACATTGACCATCGTATACTCCGGAATACTCCCTTCGAACACACCTGCCGCCCATCGATACCCATCCACCCATTTCACTGATACTGCTGCATTGTATCCTTCACGACTTGCATACGACAAGCCAGCATTCACTTTATGCTTCGGGGTATTGGGGAGGAGGACGTCACCGAGTTGCTGGGATTTCACCTCGAAGTCAAAGAAGGACCAATTAGCATCAACGGCAAGTTCATCCGTCAAATAGAATTTTCCCGCGAGTTCGAACCCCCGCTCATCCACTTTGCCAGCGTTGGTATATGAATAGACTCCGGCTCGCTCATTGTTTTCAGCGGTGGCAAGAAGTGGCCCAAGTTGTGCGTTCAGACCAATGTATCCAGCTCGGAGCGCAGCTAGATTCAGACGGAGTGGATGGCTTGCTGGGAGGTTGAGTTGGTTGTACAACGCCTCCAGATCACTCAGGTTTTTCAGGACGTTCGTCCCTCCGTCCGTCAAAGAGTACCTTGGGTAATTGGCGTTTACACCGGGTAGGAGGGCGGTCACAAAATCTGTGAGCTTGTTGTAGTAGGTGTCAAGAGTGACAAAGAGTTTGTTTTCAAAAATACCCTTGTAACCTAGCTCCAAGCCGACAACTTTCTCGACGTCAAGGTCTTTGTTCCCAAGCGCGAGAATTCTCGTGGAGCTTCGAAAATCCCACGGCAGGCTTGTCGGAAGATTCAGTGGATTCACCAGAGCCGGTGGGAGCGAAGCCTTGACTGCAGCAAAGTACGATTCTAGACCCAATTCAAGCTGTCGTGGACTGGCGGTTGGGGCAGCTGCGTCAACTCGCAGGAATAGCTCCGAGTAGTTCGGGACCTGGAACGCACGGTTGAACGTCACGCGGAAAGAGTGGTCCTTTGTGGGACTAAGAACGAGTGCAGCTTTCGGAGAGAGCTGCTTTTCGTGGAGCGTGCTACGGTCGAAGCGACTGGCCACGACGCCTTTCACTTCATCCGTGAACTTATACTCCGCCTGCGCAAAAACACCGCTCCAGTTGTCGAAGCGCGGTGCCTGCATTAAGGTAACTTCCGTATTCTCATGTTGGTAGCGATGCGAGGCCCCCCACACAACACGAAGTTGATTATCGAGGGCGCTAAAATTGTGTTGGAATTCAATGTGGGCATTCTCAGAGGTTTCTCTCAATTGACCACCCGATTGGAGAGAGTAATGTGGCCCAATCGCCTTTCGGCCGCCAGCCCAGACCTGCGCAAAAAAGTGCTCTGACGAGTAGGCAGCCCGTCCCCAAGGCTTTCGCGCTTTCGGCACATGTACACGACCTATGCCAGTGAGAAACACCTCATTCTCAACCTGCGTTATCCCACTTTCGAGGGAGAGGAATGAGGCATCTTCAAAGTCTCTGTCGAACCTTGCGCTGGCATACATAGAGGAAAGCTGCTTGACATCGTATCTCCGTTGCTCCAAAAGCAAGTCAGGGTAATCAAAGGTGGCTTTTCGAAGACCGGTGTTGCGGTCGATATAATCCGTAGCCGGTTTTGCATCATTCGTCGTCCGTGAGACCGTCCAGGTATCGGTTCGTACCCCCCCAAGGTTGAATTTATAGCTCCAGTTCCCTAGAACTCCTGCATGACGCACATCTCCCCGGAACGTGGCAAGCTCACCACCGGTGACCGCGATCTTGGTCCCGAGGATATCTTTTGGTGGCGGCGTGCTGATATTGATAACACCGTTATAGGCATTTGCGCCATAGAGGGCTGAGCCCGGTCCGCGCACAAGTTCGACTCGCCCTAGGTCCTCAAGCGGAATAGAGAGGCCGTTCCATTCCTGAACGCCGAGGAGAACGATGGCCAAATCACGACCGTCCAGGAGAACAAGCAGTCGTCGATTGATAGACTTATTGAATCCGCGTGTGTTGATGTTAAAATCCTGGACCCCACTTTGTACGATATCGACACCGGGCATGGTTTCCAACAACCTGGGCAGTTGGCCGTGGCTGAGTTGCTGCTTGATCTCCTCTAATCCAATCACATTGACTGCTGCAGGAGCCTCGGTGACCCGTTCAGGCCGTAGAGAGGCTCCCCACACTATCGTCTCGCCTATTGGTATCGCCCGGGCGGAGAGCTCAGCGTTCGCTGTCGTCGTTTCGTCTGTCTTCACGGTGACATTCGCAACATCAATGGATGTGAAACCAATCGCGGAGAATCCAAGTGTGTAGACTCCGGGCGGCACATTCCTAATTGTGTATTTCCCATCCTTACCGGTTGCTGCCCCAAGGGTTGTTCCCTTCACCCTGACATTGATATAAGAGAGGGCTTCGTTAGTCTTCGCAACTGTCACTTTGCCCGTGATCGTCCCGGCGCCTTGTGCGAATACTGTGGAGACCACAAAGCCAGTCAGGACGATACAGAATAAAATCCCCCAAGCTGTTCTCCCTAAAAGGTGAACGAGATTGTTTTTCATATTCTCTCCTCCAGATGATTTGAAGTTGAAGAAGCTTATGGGATGAGATCCAATTGGAACATTCCGATTGCTTGGAATAGAGAGGAAGGCCTAGAATCAAGGGCAACTCCGAGCATAGCTACTAGGAGAGGAAACGACTGCTGGAAAACTGTGATCTGAATTTCTCCGCGGTTCCTTCTTTGATACGTCGAGGTGAAAACAAACGAACAATTGCCTCTTAATATACTGAACTTGGAGACAATGTCAAGCTCAAAGATGAGAATACGATGTGACCCATAGCGGCGGAAGGATTTGAGTTTCAAGGATGAGAATGTCCAAGTCAACCTACGGAAGCGGTGACTGGAATTCCAGAGAGTAAGTGTATGGAAGTCAATCCATCAGAGGGTGATTGGTCTCAGGTGCTAAGAATCGAGAATGCGGGAGCATACTCGGTACAGTGGCGAGGAATGAGCAGATCAGTGCTTACTGACAGTCAATTTTGGGATCGGCAATCTCAGAGTTTGCTTGTCTGGTTGTCAGCACCTACTTCGAAGCGACTGGGCGAGACCAGCTTGAGGAAATCGTCCTGTTCACCGTTGAGAAGAGCAGTAGCTTTCCGACCCGCGGTGAATCCCATCACAACGCCCTGGTCGCCCATTGCGATGGCTGCATAGACCCTCGGGTGAATCTTTCCAATAATCGGAAGCCAGTCATCGGTTTTTGACCATGAATCGCCCCACTGTGTTTCCACGACAAACTCGACCCCGGGGTAATACTTCTCCAACTTGGATTTGATGTCTCTTACCCGATACACTTCGAGAACGTTGCGGCCCTCTCGTGGATAAATGATGTCGTACTGTTCTCCGAGCGTCCACATCATTGTCTCATTCGGCCAAATCTTTTTCATTTCGGCATCGCCCAATGGCTGACTAACAATCAAGGCGCTGGATTCTACGCGGAAGTATTTCTCGAGACCAAAGAACGGCTGGAGATTCGTGGCGACAAACAAATAGCCGCAAGAGACAGTGCCAGTCGGTGTTTTCACCGTTACACCATCCGAATCTTCAGAGAATGATTCCATCCTCGTATTCTCGTAGACGGGAACCCCGAACTTTTTGGAGAGTTCAGCGCAAAAGATCGCTGGATGGATCTGCGCACATATATCGAAGGCAAGTCCATACCTGAACTCTCGCGGCGTAAACCACTTACGGAGTTCGTAGGACTTTACAATCTCAGAGGGGATGCCAATCGAATTCAAGGCGGCAAGCTCAACATCGAGGATCCGCTTTTCCTCTTCAGTCTGCGCCACCATAAAGGCACCTGGTTGGCGGAAGCCGCACTGAAGTCGCTCACCCCGAACTAAGTCCGCGATCTGTTTGATGGTCTCTTCGCTCTCCTTCCACAACATCTTCGCGTCATCTTTACCGAAGAGTTTGACTGCTTCGTGCAAGTGCGTTCCTGTACCGTAATAGAGAATGCCCGAACTGGCGCCTGAGGCAGCAGATCCTACCTCGTCTTGTTCGAGTACCGCAACATTGTAGCCCGCTCTATCGAGATAGTACCCACATGAGATGCCAGCGATCCCACCGCCAATGATGGCTACATCAACGGTGAGATCTGCTCCGAGTCTAGGGAAGCGAGTGGTTACAGGCCAGAGTGGATTTTCTTGCATCTGTCGACGAGGGTGAAAGTTGTTGTCAGTGAAAAGAGAGGCTCATAGGAGGAGAGCATACCCCGGAATTGAGTCAAAACAACTTCCGGGCATGGTCAACAGTCAGTCAGGACGTGGGGTCCCGGCAGAACTCTTGCAAGATCTAATAATCAAACCAGTACAGCTTTTATCATTTCCATGGTCACATTTGCGCCAGAAAGGATCATTACAACGTTCTTGCCCTTTAGCCGATCCTTGATTTTGATCGCCGCAGCCAGTGGAGCGGCTCCCGCTCCTTCAACAAGGTTGTGCGTCATCTCAAGCATCAACCTCATTGCGCTGCGAATCTCATCGTCAGTCACCAAGATGAAGTCAGAAAGATTCTGCTTCATGATTTTGACCGTCATCTCAAAGCCAACACGAGTCGCCAGTCCTTCCGCAAATGTCCTCATCGTATCAGATGAGACCGGCTTTCCTTCTCGCCACGACAGGTATGCAGCGGGTGCTGCTTCCGATTGGACTCCGATGATCTCAACCCTCGGGCTCAGACTTTTTGCCGCGATCGAAATTCCGGATGCCCCGCTCCCTCCTCCCACAGGGACAATGATTACATCGACACTTGGCAGGTCTTCTATGATTTCGAGACCGATGGTTCCAACACCAGCAATCAAATGGGGTTCGTTCGCGGAATGAATATAGCGGTATTCTTCCTTCTTTGAGAGCTTTTCGACGTATTCACGGGCCTCATCGAAGTCTTTGCCATGGAAAATGATCTCAGCACCAAGTCGCTGGATATTCCTGACTTTGTCAGGATTGTTGCCGAGAGGCACGACGACGATCGCTCGAACGCCAAAGAGCTTTGATGCGTATGCAATCGACTGTCCATGATTCCCCGTCGATGCTGCGATGACTCCCATCTGTTTCTCTTCCGGGGACAATCGAGAGATCAGATTGATACCACCTCGGACCTTAAAGGCTCCGATTGGCTGATGATTCTCGTGCTTGACGTGCGCTTGGCAATTCAGGATTTCAGATAACCCAGAATATTTGTACAAAGACGTACGGTTCAGGTACTTACTGATGACCCGCCTCGCGTCAAAAACGTCCGCAATTGTAGGAAGAGAATTTGTCATAAAGACTTCCGCTGAGTCCCACCGGACCAAACGCTTACATCTTCCAATTCCTCAAGAACTCGACAAGCAACCTCACACCAACACCTGATCCCCCTTTTGGTGCGTAGTCCTGTGCTTCTTCGAGGATAGCAGTGCCCGCGATATCGAGATGTACCCATTTGTAGTCGCGGACAAATTTTTTCAAGAACCACGCCGCGGTGATTGCACCTCCCCACTTTCCGCCAAGATTCTTCACATCCGCGACTTCGCTTTTGATGAGCTTCTCATACTCATCATACAGGGGCAGCGGCCAGACGCGCTCATACGTCTTCTCACCCGCAATTTTCAATTGATCCATTAATCGGCTGTCATTGCCCATCATGCCCGTTGCAAGATGCCCGAGAGCCACAACGCACGCGCCCGTAAGGGTTGCGAGGTCAATCACGGCGTCAGGTTTGAACCGCCCGGCGTAGGCGAGGGCATCGGCGAGGATCAGACGCCCTTCCGCGTCTGTGTTGTCGACTTCAGAAGTTTTGCCACCATAGTGCCGGATGATGTCTCCCGGTTTCACTGCCGAACCACTTGGCATGTTTTCCGTTGCGGGAATAAGGCCGACAAGGTGAACTGGCAGCTTGAGTCGGGCCGCCGCTTCAAATGTGCCGATGACCGCAGCAGCTCCAGACATATCCATCTTCATCTCCGACATATTGCTCGAAGGTTTCAGGGAGATCCCCCCAGTGTCGAAAGTAACTCCTTTCCCAACGAGAACAATCGTTCCACTTAGTTTTCTGTTTCTATCACCATACTCGAGGGTAATGAACCGGGGAGGCTTGGCGCTTCCTTGATTTACGGCAAGGAGTCCACCCATACCAAGGTTTTGGATCTCTTTCTTTTCCAAGGCGGCCACTTTGAAGCCGTACTTCTTCCCAGATTGCTTTGCGGCCTCTGCAAGAGATTCTGGATAGATTTCGTTGCTCGGAGCGTTTTCAAGATCTCTGGCAAGGTACGTTGCTTCGGTGACGACTTGAGCGAAATACACTCCTTGACGCATTTCCTTTACGCGCTTTGTATCGTCATGGAAAAGAATGACCTTCGCTACCGTCCGTTCCTCTTCTTTCTTCTCAGTGAAGTATTTGTCAAATCGGTACAGTGAGAGGACGGCGCCTTCTACTAACGCCTGTGCAATGTCCTGGAGTGACTCGTGGACTACTGCAATCACATTCGCTGCCTCAGGGAACTCGAAGGCAAGGCTTCGGAGTTTCAGACCTTGCGCTCTCTTGGCAGCCGCGGCTGCCGCTCGTCGGATTCTTTCCAGGGTCAGCTTCTTTTGCTCACCCAACCCAACAAGCATGAGTCTGCGAGCGGTCAACTTGTCTTCGGTGTAAAGCACGAGTGTCTCGTCTTCTTTTCCCCTGAAGTCTTTCGCTTCGAGAAGAGCCTCGACTTTGTATCTCAAGGTTTTTCTCAGAAGATCCATCCTCTTTTCAAACAGTCTGCGATCTTCAAAGAGAAAAGTGCAGGCAACATCTGCTCTAACATTTTTTAGGGTCGTCCGTTCAGCGGAAAGTTTCATGAGTTTAGCTCCAAGAGTTGTCCCGATACGATTGGGATTTTTGATTTCAACGGAATTACGATAAGGCTAAGAATCTGGATTGATCTCCAGCGGTATGTTACTCAAGGTAAGCGAGAGATCGTTCGAGGACGGCCTGGACAGTTCCGTCAAGTTTCTGGTTGAATAGCCGTGCCCCCGCTGCATTCAGGTGACCATTACCACCAAAATCTTTTGCCAATTCGTTTATCGGGATTTGTCCCTTTGATCGGAGACTTATCTTCACACCGTCAGGGAGCTCATTGAAGAGGAGTCCGATTTGCACTCCACCGATTCGCATCGTGTAGTCGATGAAGTTCTCAGTCTGGTATTCGCTCGTTCCCGTCTCCCTGAACATCTCTCTCGTCATGATCATATACGCGACCCGGCCATCATGCACCGTCTTTAGGTTTGCAAGTGCTTTGCCGAGAAGTTGGAGTGCATTGACGGTTCCCTTCTCGTAAACCTCTTGGAAGATTTCCGGCGGGTCTGCACCGCGCTGGATAAGAAGAGCGGCAATCTGGTGAATCTCCGGGTCTGTTTTTGGGAAGCGGAACGAGCCGGTGTCTGTCATGATCGCGGTATAGAGTGCTCTCGCAATCTCGGTGTCGATTTTGTCGCCATCGAGGTACTGGATGAGGTGATAGATGATTTCCCCGGTTGCGGTTGCAGGTTCGTCAATGAGGTAAAGGTCGGCGGTATCATCCTTGTCAAGATGATGGTCGATGCAAATCTTGATGGCAGTGCTTTCGCGTACGTACGGCTCGAGGCTTCGCAGGCGAGTGAGATGGTTGGTATCAACGATAAAGATCACTTCGCCTTTGCGGATCTTGCCAGAGTGCAGCGTTGGACTAAAGTGGATAATCTCGTTCTTCGGATCAAGGAATTGGTAGTTTGGCGGTGTCGCACTGTGGTTGATGATGGTGACTTCTTTGTCGCACTTTCTGAGATAGCGAGCCAGAGCAACTTCACTCCCGATCCCGTCGCCGTCCGGATTCACGTGTGTCGTGAGGACGAAGGTCTTTTTTTCGTTGATGATACTCTTACATTTTTCAAAAAGGGAGGTCATAACCGGTCGTACCTATAGCAAAAAGCCCCCTGCGAAAGGCTGGGGGCGAACTCAACTTCTTCAACATATAGATGATGAGGAATCTCTCTCTCACATCTCAAGCTCATTTTATATACCACGTCTCGCCGGAATTCAAGAGCGCGTCGAGATTTCCCTTCCCTCGCTTCGCCTGTGCGGCGTGGATTTGTTTGGCCATTTCATCTTCATAAACCGACCGTTCCACGTCCCTGAAGATGCCGATCGGGCGAGGGAGACCGGGATAGTTCGACATGCTTGCGAGGATGAATGCGATTGCGGGGTCGCTCGTTTTCTCGTCGTGCACGAGGAGGTCGTTTACTGAATACTTGCCGTCTTTCAACGAAACCACCACGGGCTTATAGCCGTCGAGCCGAATTCCCTTGTCGTCATCCTTTCCGAAAACCAGCGGCTTCCCGTGCTCGAGAACAACAACGTTGTCGTCCTTCGTCTCCTTTTCAGTGAATTTGAAGAAGGCGCCATCATTGAAGACATTGCAATTCTGATAGATCTCGACGAACGAAGTGCCCTGGTGCTCTGCCGCACGCCTGATGACATATTGCAGATGTTTCGGGTCGCGATCGAGTGAGCGTGCCACAAAGGTCGCCTCGGCGCCAAGGGCCAGCATCACGGGATTGAACGGGTGATCGATAGAACCGTACGGCGTCGACTTCGTTATTTGGCCGAACACCGATGTCGGGGAATACTGTCCTTTTGTGAGACCATAGATCTGGTTGTTGAAGAGAAGAATCTTGATGTTAAGATTTCGTCGACAGGTATGGATGAAATGATTTCCCCCAATGCTCAGAGCGTCTCCGTCGCCTGTCACCACCCAGACGAACAAGTCGGGTCGGGCCATTTTTATCCCGGAGGCAATTGCAGCGGCACGGCCGTGGATCCCATGGAATCCGTACGTATTCATGTAGTACGGAAATCGGCTTGAGCAGCCGATTCCGGAAACAAAGACATACTTTTCTCGCGACACCCCAAGGTCCGGCAACACACGCTGCAGCTGGGCGAGGATAGAGTAGTCGCCGCAGCCTGGACACCATCGGAGATCCTGGTCCGACTGAAAATCCTTTGGAGTGTACTTAGCAACCGGAGCGGATTGCGATTTAGTCTCAACAGTTTCGATCATAGTCTACCTTTCTAAGACTTCATCAATTTTATTCTCAATGTCCGTTGACCTCAGTGGAAGTGCTTCAACCTTGTTAAACCCGGTCGCGGGGACAAGGTATTTTGACCGGATCACCTTCAGGAGCTGGCCCAGATTGATCTCGGGGACGAGGATCTGCTTGAATCGATACAAGACTTCACCAAGATTTCTCGGAAAGGGATTCAGATAGCGAAGATGTGCATGAGAGACTGATCTTCCCTCCTCTCGTTTTGCAGCTACCGCTGTCTTGATGGCACCGTAGGTGCTGCCCCAACCGAGAACGAGGAGGTCACCAGTCTCATCCCCCTCGACCCGTATCAAAGGGATATCTTCAACTACTCGTTCGATTTTCTCGGCGCGGAGACGCACCATGTGGTCGTGGTTCTGCGGATCGTAACTTACGTTACCCGTGATGTGCTGCTTCTCGAGACCGCCGATGCGATGTTCAAGCCCTTGCGTTCCAGGCAATGCCCATGGTCGTGCAAGGGTCTTCTCGTCTCGCAGATAAGGGAAGAAGCCTTCCTTCTCGGCCCAGAATTTCACAGGGATGTCTGGCAGCTCGGAAGAAGAAGGAATACGCCACGGTTCTGAGCCATTCGCCAGGTACCCATCGGAGAGTAGAAGGACTGGCGTCATGTACTTGATAGCGATGCGAGCTGCTTCAAAGACCATGTAGAAGCAATCTGCAGGGGTTGTAGGTGATACAACTGGTACTGGAGCCTCGCCATGCCGACCGTAGAGGGCCATCAACAGGTCGGATTGTTCGGTTTTCGTAGGCAAGCCGGTGCTTGGCCCCCCGCGCTGGATGTCACAGACCACGAGAGGGAGTTCTACCATCACAGCGAGGCCAACTGACTCGGTCTTAAGAGCGAGGCCAGGACCGCTCGTTGTGGTTGCTGCCAATGCACCAGCAAACGAAGCACCGACAGCACTCGCTATTCCCGCGATTTCGTCTTCAGCTTGGAACGTCTTTACACCAAAATCCTTGAACCTCGAAAGTTCATGGAGAATGTCACTTGCAGGTGTGATTGGGTAGCTACCGAGGAAAAGCTGAAGTCCCGCTTTTTGCGCTGCCGCGATCAACCCAAAAGCGATTGCCTGATTGCCTGTGATATTGCGATACTTTCCTGCAGGGAGTTTAGCGGGCCTCACTTCGTACCGCGTTGTGAAAATCTCAGTGGTCTCTCCAAAATTCCAGCCGGCTTTCAACACACGGAGATTTGCCTCGGAAATATCTGGTGTCTTGGCTAACCTGTCCTTTATCCACTGGATAGTCGGATCCATGGGGCGGTCAAACATCCAGAACATCATCCCGAGCGCGAAGAAGTTCTTGCTTCGCTCGACAGTCTTTGTGGAAAGGCCCATGTCCTGTAAGGCGTTCGCTGTCAACTTCGAGATATCGACTTCATGAACTTGGTACTTTGAGAGCGACCCGTCTTCGAGTGGGTTTGACTGGTATCCTGCAAGCTTGAGGTTTTTGTCTATGAAAGCTCCAGTGTTAACGATGATGATGCCGCCATCCTTGAGGCTGCTGAGATTGACTTTCAATGCGGCAGGGTTCATGGCTACCAATACGTCGCAAACATCGCCGGGGGTGTTAATCTTCCGGCTTCCGAAATGGATCTGAAATCCACTCACGCCAAAGAGTGTGCCCGCCGGAGCCCGGATTTCGGCGGGATAGTCTGGTAGTGTGCTCAAATCGTTCCCAAAGACCGCTGTGGCTGTTGTGAATTGCATGCCCGTAAGCTGCATACCGTCACCAGAGTCGCCGGCAAAGCGGATGGTGACGTCTTCTAGATTTTTCAGAGGTTTTTCGCTCATAGAAAGTGCTGCTTTCGTCGAATGATCAAGACCCTATTTCCGTCTTTCATTGAAAAAATAAAAGCTTTTTGGAGAAAAGTCAAGCCAGCTTCCATCCGTACAACAAAAAATGAAGGGGGAAAAATCCCATTGCCCCCTTGTGCCGCTGAGACACTATGGTCGAGCGGGGTGTCCAGAGAGAATAGTTGCATTCTGCAAGAAAGAAAAAGCCAATCCCGTCATAGTCGGGATTGGCTCGTCCAATTCCTTCCCGTCTTATTCTTTGACGACCCAGATCTTCACCTTTGCGGTAACGCTCGAATGCAACTTCACGTCGACAGAGTAGACGCCCAGCGCTTTGATCTGATCTCCGAGCTCAATCCTTCGTTTGTCAACCTCAAACCCTTTTTCGGCGAGGTGTTCCGCTATCATCTGTGGAGTTACGGCACCAAAGAGTTTGTCCTCTTCGCCCACCTTCATCGGGAGGGTCAAGGAAACTTTTTCGAGTTCAGCAGCCAGTTTCTCAGCACCGCGGAGGTCCTTCTGCTGGCGGTGCACAAGTTGCTTCTTCTCTTCCTCGAGCGTCTTCAGATAACCCGCAGTTGCCGGGTATGCGATTTTCTTCGGGATAAGATAGTTCCGCGCATAGCCATCCTTTACTTCAACGATGTCGCCAAGCTGTCCAAGCTGCTCGAAATTTTGGCGCAAGATTACCTTCACGTCATTCCTCGCTGAATTCTTTTGAACTGGGAAAACGAATTCTTCGTGCTAACGAATGCTATCAGACACAAAGGGAAGCAGCGCAAGATGTCGTGCCCGCTGAATTGCGACTGCCAACTGGCGCTGATGCTTTGCGCACGTTCCCGTGATCCGCTTTGGGATAATTTTTCCCTGCTCGGTGATGAAGCGGTGCAAGCGCTTTTCATCCTTATAGTCGATATAAGTATCTTTGGTCTCGCAAAAACGGCATTCCCGCTTTTTTTTCAGCGTGGTTGATTCCTTCGCAGGCATTCTTCTCATTTAGAGCTCCGGCTTCGATGCATTAGGGTTCAGGAGAGCAGATTCTTCCTTTGTCAGAAACTTATCGAACGAGTCGTCTTCAATGACTGTTTGCTCTTCCTCATGGTGAGGCGCCTCCCGGCCTTCTTCCGGGGCAACCTCGGAAACACGTCCCTTCTTGTTCAAAAACTGGATTCGCCTTGCTTTGATTTCGACAACACTCCGATTAAATCCGTCGTTTGTTTTCCATGTTCGACTCTGAAGCTCACCGTCGACAAGGACTGCGTCCCCCTTCTTCAAACGTGTCCTGCAGCTTTCGGCAAGTCTATTCCAAGCCACGATGCCCACATAGCAGACATCTTCGAGCCACTGATTGCTGCTGTCCCGATATTTCCGATTCGATGCGATCGAGAAATTCACCACAGGGGTTCCGTTCGTCGTTTGTCGGAACACCGGGTCCTTCGTCAGGTTGCCTGCAATGACAACGTTGTTCAGTTCGGGCATTTTCAGATCAGCCATAGCGTGCCTCCAATGATAACGTTAGTTGAACGTGAGCGAGTGAAGGAATACCTGTGTTTGCGTTCTCTATTCTTGTCTTCAGGACGGCTTGATGTCACTCTCTTGGACTGCTGACGGTGGTTTCTCTTGCTCCCCCGGGGCTGTCGAGACTTCCACTTTGATTCCTTCCGGGGCAGGCGCTGCCAGCCGTGCTTTCAATGATTGTTTCGTCAACTGGATTGTAAGATACCGCAGGATATTTTCTTCCAGGTGGTAGAACCTTGCGAGCTTTGTCACGATATCACCCGGTCCCCTGAATTCAAGGCAGACGTAGAAACCGTTGTTCTTCTTTCCAATGGGATAAGCGAGCCTCTTTCGGCCCCAGCGTTGGACTGCTACCACCTCCCCTTGGTTTTTGATGATCACATCCTGCACCTTCGCGATGACCCCTTCGATGAACGAATCATCGAGAGACGCATTGACAATGATAGTCGTTTCGTATTGGCGTTTTGTGTCTTTCAAGTCTCTCTCTCCGATCTCAATGTTTATCCTTCGCTGATGCTTTGCTCAATTCTTGGGTCGATGCTGGGTGCGTTCCAATGGTCCATCGCTGCGATGAGTCCCTCCGTGGCAAAGCAAAGCGCTGCATCGCGGGCTTCCTCAATCATCTTCCTCACGCTAGGCCCTTCACTCTGGTCGAAAACCGAGAGAACAAATTCTGTTGGATTGAATTTTTGGCCCTGTGGATGCAGTCTTCCTATTCCACAACGCAGCCGTGAAAGCCCTTCCGTTCGGAGTTGATAAATAATTGAATAGAGCCCGTTATGCCCTCCGTCAGTTCCTTTTGCCCGCAGTCGAATCTTGCCGAGAGGGAGGGTGAAGTCGTCGCACACGATGAGGATATCTTTTATGTTAAGACGATATCGTTCGATGAGGTCAGCGACGGCAAGACCACTGTTGTTCATGTATGTGAGGGGCTTGACAAGTCTAATCTCTCGCCCCCCGTAGCGAGAAACCGCAATGAGATAGTCCCCCTTTCCCACTTCAAAGTCAGTCTGGAGAGTCTCACAGAGCGCGTCAGCAACCATGAAGCCCACGTTGTGCCGTGTCTCCTCGTATTCGTTTCCCGGGTTGCCAAGTCCGATAATTGTAATCACTGCGACTGCCCATATAAGAGGCATTACTTTTGAAACCGTTGCTATTTCTCTTCTGCCGACTTCGAACTCTCGGCTTTCTTCTCTTC
>CAYHSB010000013.1:0-1644 GCA_964359185.1 uncultured Chitinophagales bacterium | reverse complement strand
CCTTCTTCGCAGCAGGAGCAGCTTGTTTTGGAGCCTCCTCTTCCTCCTCCTCTTCCTTCTTGCCCTTGCCAATCACTTCGGGCTCTGTAATCTCTTCGACAGGTGCGGCTGCAGGAACTTCCTCTTTCAATACCGTAGGCGGTACGACGGCAACAATCGTGCTGTCTTCGCTCTCGAGGATTGCAACGTTCTCGACCTTGATGTCTTTGACGTGAATCGATTCGTTAATACCCAGGGCCTCAACATTTATTTCGATATGCTCGGGGATATTTCGTGGCAGGCATTCAACACGGAGTCGATGGAGAACTCGTTGCATTGTTCCTCCGTCCTTTACTCCCTTGGGCGTGCCTACAAGCACGACAGGAATCTCGAGTGTCAATTTCTCCTCTGCCTTGACACCCTGGAGGTCGAAATGGACTGGTCGGTCAGTAACCGGATCGAACTGGATGTCCCGCAGAATACAGCGATGCTCTAAACCGTTGTCGAGCTTCAGATTGATAATGTGCGTCTCAGATGTGTAGATCAGCGGCCTGAGCGTTGGCTCGGGAACTGCGATCGTGATATTTTCTTCGCCGTGGATGTAGAAAATGCCCGGAATCTTTCCTTCCCGCCTCAGGCTTTTCACTCTTTTTCCGATCTGTTTTCTTACTTCAGCGTTGAGAACTATTTCTGCCATCTATCCACCTCAGTTAGATCTTGTCCTTGTCGACGTCGAAAAGAGAGCTGATCGATTTGTTCAAGTGACTTCGGGTGATCGCTTCTGCAAATAGCTTCGATACGGACTGTACCTCAATCTTCTGCGACCGCACCTTGAGCGGTATTGTGTCTGTCACCGTGACCCGTGCGACAGCTGAATTCTCAATTCGTTCGACTGCATTCCCCGATAAAACTGGATGAGTGCAGGCACCGTAAATCTCAACCGTGCCATTCGCTTGAAGAGCCTCGACCGCTCGCGTGAACGTCCCACCTGTGTCAATAATGTCGTCGATTATTAAAACGTTTTTCCCCTTTGTTTCACCGATGATGTTGAGGATCTCGGATTCGTTCATTCGCGGTCGGCGTTTGTCGATGAGAACAAGATCAGCTTCAAGGCGCTTTGCATATGCACGTGCGAGACGAATGCCTCCAACGTCGGGCGAAACGACGGCCAGGTTCCGGATCCCTTTCCTTTTGTAATGCGTTGCCAGTATTGGTGAGGCATAAAGGTGGTCGAGTGGAATGTCAAAAAAACCCTGAATCTGCGGGGCGTGGAGGTCCATCGTAATCACCCGGTCCGCGCCTGCTGTGGTAATGAGATTCGCCACGAGTTTGGCAGAAATAGCCACTCTCGGCTGATCTTTTCGATCCTGCCGCCCATAACCAAAATAGGGGATGACTGCAGTTACCCGACGCGCCGACGCCCGTATAGCAGCGTCGATGAGCAGCAACAACTCAGTGAGGTTTTCAGCAGGGGGGTGAGTGGATTGGATAATGTAGACATCCGATCCTCTGACATTCTCCCAATACTTTACCCAGATTTCACCGTCACTAAAATTCTGGATCTCACAGGAACCGAGTTCTTTACCACTAGCGGCAGCAATCTTCTCCGCAAGAGGACGATTCGAACGTCCAGAAAAAATCTTTAAATCACTCATCCTGTCTGGG
>CAYHSB010000012.1:0-19442 GCA_964359185.1 uncultured Chitinophagales bacterium | reverse complement strand
ATCAAGAACGCGGTCTTCTATGCGTATCACGGCGTCGTCCGTGATGAGCAAAATCTCGGAGGGAAGTTCGAAGTTGACGCCGAGCTTTTCTGTGATCTCTCCGAGGCAGAGGAACACGATAGTCTTAAGCAGACCGTGGATTACGAGAAGGTGTATGCGTTCATGAAGAACCTTGTCCTCGGGAAGAAATACTATCTCATCGAAGCGCTCGGAAACACAATTGCAAGTGGGATTCTCGCTGAATTCCCGAAAGTCTCAAAGGTGCTGATCCGAGTACGGAAGCACAGTCCTCCGGTGAAAGGGGTGGTTGACTACGTCGAAGCTGAGATCGAAAGAGGCCGAAGCTGAAAAACACCGGGTGTACCTTGGACTCGGATCAAACGTTGGAGACCGACTCGGATTTTTGTCCGAAGCAGTTCGACAGCTCGACTCCCTTCTGAAATCGTCCGTCAGCCGAATCTCGGCGGTCTACGAAACCGAACCAGTCGGCTTCAAAGAGCAGGCGGATTTTCTCAATCTCGCTTTAGAGTTGAGGACTTCGCTCACTCCTGGAGTGTTGTTCGATGAGACAAAGAGAATCGAGAAGCTCATCGGTCGTCGCGATGGCTCCCGTTGGAAACCTCGAGAGATCGACATTGATATCCTGCTCTATGACGACCTGATCTTCCGGAGTGAGCGCTTGTTTATCCCCCATCGAGAAATGCTGAAGCGGAGATTCGTCCTGTTGCCTCTCTCAGAGATTGCAGGGTCCGCCATCCACCCCATAGAGAAAGAGGCAGTGCGTGTGCTCCTCGATCGTTGCAAGGACAGCGCACGAGTGACTGGAACGGAATACGAACTAACCAAGGCATAGAAGACTCCTCCCTGGAGCAGCGTGACGAAATCGGCTGACAAGGAATTTTTGTCCCAGACGGATATCCGATACATAGCGATCGAGGGAGTCATTGGTGTCGGGAAAACGACGCTTGCGACAATGCTCAGTCAGCGGCTTGGTGGGCGAGTGGTTCTGGAAAAGTTTGAGGAGAATCCGTTTCTCGAGAAATTCTATCAGGACCCTGAGCATTATGCGTTCCAGACCCAGATATTCTTTCTCTTGAGCCGCTACCGCCAGCAGCAAGTGCTCTTTCAGGCAGATTTGTTTCAGAAGATTGTTGTCTCAGACTATATGTTCGAAAAGGATAAGATCTTCGCTTATCTCAATCTTCAGGACGATGAGCTCCGGCTCTACGAGACGCTTGTTGGGCAACTTGAAAAAAATATTCCTACACCTGATTTCGTTATCTACCTGCAGTCAAGCGTTGAGCGATTAATGACGAACATCAGGAAGCGAGCTCGGTCCATCGAGGAACCTATTTCAGAAGAATACATTCGAAACCTCAACGAGGCGTACAACTACTTCTTCTTCCGCTACAAGGCTGCTCCACTCTTGATTGTGAATGCAACGCAGATCGATTTTGTCAACAACCGGAAAGATTTCGAAGAGCTCTTTTCACAAATCCTTCGTCCGCAGCGCTCCGCGGTCGAGTACTACAATCCCATGAAAGCAGGTTAATGATTCTTAGACGTAAAGGCACTTTGTAATGCTTCGGCTCATACTGCGATTCGTATTTTGGCTCTTGTTCTTTTATCTTCTCTGGAGGCTCATCCGGGTCCTTCTTCCGATTGTGCAACAGGTGTGGCGAGCCAGTCGCCGGAGGATGGGGGATTCAGCAGATCAAAGCTCGCCGAAGGCTCCGAGAACTTTCACGGACGTGAAGGATGCGGATTTCGAGGAACTTAGGAACGATGCTAGGCCCGAAGACGAGCGGTCCCGTAGCGGATCTGGGGCGAGTCCGAAGAACAACGAGAAGCAGGCTTGAGTACACTTCAGGAAATTCTCAATCGGCTCCATGCAAGACGTTTTGAGAAATTTCTTAAGCGTGCGTTAAGTACCCTCCTTGGTTTGTTCCTTCCACGCGAGCGCATCTCCAAAGTCCCACTCGATTCGATCCAAAATATCCTTGTGATTCGTCAGCACAACCAGCTTGGTGATATGCTCTGCGCTGTGCCACTTCTTCGAGCGCTGCGCCAGGGGCTTCCGACTGCCCACATCGATCTCATCGCTAGTCCAGTGAACTACGAAATCATGCTTCACAATCCATTTGTCGATGAGGTGATCCTCTACGACAAGTTTCAATTTTATCGCTCACCGAGGCAATTGATCAGATTCTACAGAAAGTTGAAGGAACGCCGGTATGACCTTGCCATCGTGCCATCGACAGTATCGATGTCATTCACGAGTGACGTGATGGCGTGGCTCTGCGGAGCGAGGTATCGGATCGGCGCCGGCAGCCTCAACGGCGTGGAGAATATTGCCTCACACTTCTTCAATCTTCACCTTGCTGTGAGCTGGGAAGGAGAGCAGGCCGTTCATCAGACGGAGCGCAACCTTGAGTTCGTCCGTTGCCTTGGGGTGGACACTGATGATCTCAGCCTCGTAATTCATCTTACGGGGGAAGAGAAAAGGTTTGCGGAGGAGTTTTTTTCCGAGCACGTCAGGAGAAACCGTTACATTATTGGATGCCATCCCGGTGCTGGAAAGCCAGCAAATAGGTGGCCGGCAGAGCGTTTCGCGCAGGTAGCGGAGAGGCTTGGGTCGGAGATGGATGCGCTGATTTTGATCACCGCAGGCCCGATGGATGATGAACCAGTCAACAGGATGATCAAGAAGCTCAAGTGTTCGTTTGTGCTTGTGAATGAGAAGAGTATCCGACGAGTTGCCGCAATCATCGATCATCTTTCTCTCTTCATAACAAACGACACTGGCATCATGCATGTAGCTGCCGCGACAGGAACGAGTGTGCTATCCTTGTTCGGTCCAACCGATCCCTCCCAGTGGGCTCCGAGATCAAACCGACACAAGTTTCTCGTCTCTCGGAATCGCGACATCAATTCAATCACCGAAGGCGAAGTGTACGATGCTGCGACAGAGTTGCTTGACCAGTCGTGAGCAAGCACTCATTCGTTCGCGTAGTACGTATTTCTTATTGAAGAAAATGATTCTGTTTCGTATATTGGTTAGGTTTTGAAATCAGCGGAGTGAGTGACTATCAAGTATGAACCGCATCTACATCGAAGACCTTTCGAAGCACGTCGGTGAAGAACTCAAAATTCACGGCTGGCTATACAATAAGCGATCGAGCGGAAAGATCCGCTTTCTTCTCGTACGGGATGGGACGGGGATAGTCCAGTGCGTCCTTGCCAGCGGAGATGTCTCAGAAGACGCTTTCAAGGCCTTCGATACGCTCACGCAGGAGTCATCACTCATCGTGGCAGGTACAGTCCGAAAAGACGAGCGTGCACCCGGAGGCTATGAACTCCAGCTTCGGGACGTTCAGATTCTTCAGATTGCACGCGACTATCCGATTACTCCGAAAGAGCACGGAATGGAATTTCTCATGGATCGGAGACATCTCTGGCTCCGGTCGAGCCAGCAGCACGCGATCATGCGTGTCAGGGATCACGTTATCAAAAGCATGCGCGACTTCTTTTCGGCAAATGGTTTTCTGCTCATCGATTCGCCTATTCTCACGCCCGCAGCATGCGAAGGAACAACGACGCTCTTTGAGACAGAGTATTTTGATTTAGGGAAAGCTTACCTCACTCAATCCGGTCAGCTCTACGCTGAGGCGGCGGCGATGGCATTTGGGAAGGTGTACTGCTTCGGTCCGACATTCAGAGCAGAGAAATCAAAAACGCGGAGGCATCTTACCGAGTTCTGGATGGTCGAGCCGGAGGTCGCGTTTGCAGACTTGAACGATAACATGGATCTCGCAGAGGAATTGCTTGAGTATGTTGTTAGCTCGGTCTTGAAGCATCGGAGCGATGAACTGAGAACCTTAGAACGGAACACAAGATTTCTGGAGAACGTCAAGAGACCCTTACCGCGCATCACGTATGATGAGGCGGTCGACATCTTGAAGAAGCACGGTACGAATTTCGAGTGGGGCAATGATTTCGGCGGAGCGGATGAGACCTTGATCTCGGAGCAATTCGACCGACCAGTGATGGTTCACCGTTACCCAGCAAAGATCAAGGCCTTTTATATGAAAAGGGACCTCAGCAATCCAGATCTCGCCCTCGCTGTTGACGTATTGGCCCCGGAGGGCTATGGTGAAATCATCGGTGGGAGCCAGCGCGAAGACGACTATGAAACCCTGGTGCGCCGCATCGAGGAGAACCACCTTCCTCGGGAAGCCTTCGAGTGGTATCTCGATTTGCGGCGATACGGGAGCGTTCCCCATTCGGGATTTGGGCTCGGTCTGGAGCGCACTGTATCCTGGATTTGCGGACTCGACCACTTGCGTGAGACCATCCCATTTGCGAGAATGATCTATAGACTGACTCCGTAATTTCCCGCACAACTTTTTCCCGGTCGATGCTCAAAGCTACAGCGCTAAGAAAGACCTTCACGACCGTCGTTGCCGTCGATGGCGTTTCGCTCGAGGTACGTCGAGGTGAGATTCTCGGGCTTCTTGGTCCAAATGGGGCTGGAAAGACCACCACGATTCGCATGATTCTGAATATCATCGAGCCTGACGGAGGGGAGATCACGTTTGATGGCCAGCCGTTCAGCGAAGGGATCCAGAACATCGTGGGGTACCTCCCAGAAGAGCGAGGACTCTATCGGAAGAATCAGGTACTGAATGTCCTCGTCTACTTTGGTGGGCTACGTGGGATGAGTGTACAGGCAGCGAGAGAAGAAGGAAGGAAATGGCTCAAACGGTTTGATCTTCTTGATGCCGAGAAGCGAAAGGTCGAAGAACTCTCCAAAGGGAATCAGCAAAAGCTCCAATTCATTGCTACTGTTCTTCATGATCCTCAGCTTCTTGTCCTTGATGAACCATTCGCCGGGCTTGACCCTGTGAATCAAATTGTACTGAAAGATATCTTGATGGAGATGAAAGAGAGAGGGAAAGCGATTATCTTCTCGACCCATCAGATGGAGCAAGCAGAGAAACTCAGCGACAAGATTTGTCTTATCAACAAGGGAAAGGTCGTCCTGGAAGGTGGACTCCTCGACGTGAAGCGCGGCTACGGAAAGAATTCAGTCCGCATTGAGTTCGAGGGGGACGGAGCGAATATCTCCACGTTGCCAGGCGTGAAGAGGTCTTTGATCTATGAGAACTATGCTGAGCTTGAGCTTTCAGACGGTAGTAACCCAAGTGATCTTTTGAGAAGAATAGCGGGGCAGCTTGACATCAGGAAATTCGAATTAATCGAACCATCACTTCAGTCCATCTTTTTGAATCTTGTTGGTGGGGAGAAATTTCAGTCGGAAGCTGTAAAGGTGAGCCAAGCATGAACAAGGCACTTACAGTTGCTCGCTGGGAGTATCTGGAGAAAATCAAGTCGAAGGCGTTTCTCATCTCCCTCTTTCTTATGCCGATTATCATGATTGGCATGGGTGTGCTTCCGACACTGCTGGCATCTCGCCCCGACACGGAGAGCAGGATTCTTGGCCTCATTGACCAGACTGGCGAGCTTTCCCGCCCCATTGCCGGGCGACTCGAGGAGCGATATAAACTCCCCAGCGGCAAACCAAATTACGTGCTGAAAGTCCTTGCGGAAGGGGAGGATATTGACGTCTCCGAAGTCAAGAAAGTTGCGGACGCAATGGTTCTTCGGAAAGAGATCGAAGGATATGCTGTCTTACAGGCTACGGTGTTCCGTGACAGCACCATGGAATACCGGTCAATGAGCGTCGGGAACTTCCGTCTCAATGAGCGTCTCACGAGAGTCATTAACAACATTATCACAGAGAAGAAACTGCGCGAGCAGGGTCTCGATCCACAGGTTGTGCAACGCCTGACAGCTCGCATTGAGCTCAAGACAACAAAGCTGAGAGAAGGCGGCGAAGCAGAGGAGGCAGGATTCGAAAAAGTGTTCTTTAGTGCCTATATCTTCATGATGATGATGTTCTTCTTGGTGGTTACCTCCGGGCAACTTCTTGTCCGAAGTCTCCTCGAAGAGAAATCGAACCGCGTAGCTGAAGTGCTGATGTCATCTTGCTCCGCAAACGATTTGATGGTGGGAAAGATTCTCGGACTGAGTGGCCTCGGCCTGACACAAATGGCTATATGGGGGGTGATTGGCCTCGTTATCACTCTCCAGTTTTCCATCACGCTCATTTCGCTCTCCAACGCCTTGATTCTCATCATCTATTTCGTTTTGGGGTACTTGCTCTATGCAGCGATATTCGTCGGTGCTGGTGCCCCTACGACAACTGAACAAGAGGCTCAGCAGATCACGGGCTATCTTGTTATCATTTTAGTGATGCCTATTGTGCTTGCGTTGCCTGTTATACAGAACCCGGACTCAATGCTGGCTAAAGTCCTGACGTTTATTCCGCTCGTGACTCCGACAATGATGGCTCTTCGAATTCCAGTACAGACGCCTCCTCTCCTCGAGATTGTCGTATCGCTTGTTCTGCTAGGAGCCTCCGCCGTCGCTGCAATGTGGGCGGCGGGAAAAATCTTCCGCATTGGGATGTTAACCTACGGCAAACGCCCATCACTGAAGGAACTTGCCCGGTGGGTCCGAACCTCGTGATGATGATTCTAACACATCCTGTCCTCTCAGTATGACACCTGAATCCCTGTTCTTTTATCTTCTCTCGGCCCTGGCTCTCGTTTCAGCGGTTTTGATGATTACTCGGCGGAGTCCCATAGCAAGTATACTCTATCTCATCGTAAACTTCTTTTCTCTCGCAGGTCTCTATCTCACCTTGCATGCGCAATTCATCGCAGTGATCCAGATCATCGTCTATGCCGGCGCGATCATGGTGTTGTTTCTCTTCGTTGTGATGCTCTTGAGACTTGGTGACGAATCTCAACTGGCAGAACCGCTCAGCTATCGGAAGCTCATTGCTGTCGGACTGGCGGTCGCACTGTTTCTTGAAATTGGCTACATCCTCGGCTTCCGGGGAAGCGATAGGTACATCGCGCAGGCTGCCAACGCTGTAACAATTGGTACCGTCGAATCCATTGGCACTGAGATGTTCACTCGTTATCTCCTTCCATTCGAAGTAACCTCGATTATCCTGTTAGCGGCAATCGTTGGAGCTGTCGTGCTCGCAAAAAGACATATTGAATAGGGCAGGAGATGATTCCGCTTCACTACTATCTTGCTCTAAGTGCTGCGCTCTTTACAATCGGTGTCATCGGGGTTTTGACACGTCGAAACGCGATCATTGTCTTCATGTGCATTGAGTTGATGTTGAACTCGGTGAATCTCACACTGATCGCCTTCTCTGCGTACCTGGGAAATCCAGCAGGCCAGATGCTGGTGTTCTTTGTGATGACGGTGGCGGCAGCTGAAGCTGCTGTGGGTCTAGCAATCATCATCGCGTTGTATAGGAACAAGCAGACGGTGAACATCGATGAGATCAATATTTTGAAATGGTGAAGAATGTATAATCTCATTGGATTAGTCGTTCTTTTTCCATTTCTCGGTTTCCTTGCGAATGGGCTCTTCGGAAAGAAGATAAAATCCGAGGGTCTCATTGGTACGATTGGAAGCGCGACTGTGGGCATCTCATTTCTCCTTTCAGCCGTCATCTTCTTTGAAATGCTTCAAATTGGATCCGAGGAACGCTTCCATATCGTAGAGTACTTTCGTTGGATCGCGGCTGGTTCTCTCGACATTTCCTTCGCGTACCAAGTTGACCAGCTTTCGATTCTCATGGCTCTGATCGTGACGGGTGTCGGCTTCCTCATTCATGTTTATTCCATCGGATACATGAGGGGCGACCAAGGATTCTGGCGCTTCTTTGCCTATCTCAACCTCTTCATCTTTGCAATGCTCACGCTCGTACTCGCGAACAATTTCGTTCTCCTATTCATGGGCTGGGAAGGTGTGGGGCTTTGTTCATATCTGCTCATTGGATTCTGGCATGACAAGAAATTCGATAAGGGAACGACAAGCGATGCCGCGAAGAAAGCTTTCATCGTCAACAGGGTGGGCGACTTCGGATTTCTCCTCGGGATGTTCCTCATCTTCAAGACCTTCGGAAGTCTAAACTTCGACACGGTTTTCCCGGCAGCTTCTGTTTTTTCTCAGGGTGACAAGACAATATTCTGGATCACGCTATTACTCTTTCTTGGTGCAATTGGAAAATCTGCCCAGATACCTCTTTACGTGTGGCTTCCCGATGCAATGGCCGGTCCTACACCGGTGAGCGCTCTCATTCATGCAGCGACGATGGTGACAGCCGGGGTATACATGGTGGCACGGTGCTCAGTTCTTTATGCACTTGCTCCAGCCACAATGTCAATTGTCGCAATCATAGGCGCGGGGACTGCGGTCTACGCCGCAAGCATCGGCCTTGTCCAGAATGACATAAAGAAGGTCCTGGCGTATTCTACGATCAGTCAACTTGGATACATGTTCCTTGCTCTTGGTGTTGGTGCCTTTTCAGCTGGCATCTTCCATCTCATGACCCATGCCTTTTTCAAGGCTCTCCTTTTCCTGGGGGCTGGAGCGGTGATCCACGCGATGGCTGGTGAGCAGAACATTCAAAAATTTGGTGGACTACGATCTGCACTTCCAATCACCTACAAGACCTTTCTAGTCGCTGCGCTGGCGATATCTGGCATCTTTCCCCTTTCGGGGTTCTTCAGCAAGGATGAGATTCTCTGGAAGGCTTTCAATCAAGGGTCGTTCCTGTTTTATCTTGTTGGGTTGGTTGGTGCCGCGATGACAGCATTTTACATCTTCCGCCTGGTTTCACTCACCTTCGAAGGCGAGAAACGATGGGAGGGAGAAGTTCATCCGCATGAAGCACCGAAAGTTATGACAATCCCTCTGATGATTCTCGCGGTCCTCTCTTTCGTTGGGGGAGTTGCCGGAATACCCGAAAGCCTCGGCTGGCACAATGCGCTCGAGCACTGGCTAGAGCCGATCTTTTCAGCCGCCGACACTAAGCTGCTGCTTTTCCCGGCAGGGGAAATCGAGGTCGCAGAGTATCTTTTGATGGCAATCTCTCTCGGCGTCGCGATAGGAGGGATTCTTGCAGCTCGAAACATTTTCCTTAAGCGACGGGATGTAGCAACACAGCTTGCATCGCGCTGGAGTGGACTTTATAATGTCTTGTTCAACAAGTACTACGTCGATGAGATCTATGATGCCGCGATCGTCAATCCGATTGTCAAGGGTTCAGAGAGAGTGCTATGGACCAACTTCGACATGGGTATTATTGATGGCGCAGTGAATGGCACGGCGAAGCTCATAGGGATTATTAGCCAATTCATCCGCCGGATTCAAACTGGGATTACACAGGGATACGCGCTCGCGTTCGTCATTGGTACTGTTTTCATCCTGGGGTGGTTGATCTTCGGGTGAAAAAGGAATAACACTGATGCTCGGTTCCTCGATTCTTTCGCTCGTAATCTTCTTTCCGCTCGTTGGAATCCTGGTCGTTCTTTTCCTTCGTCAGGAACAGGTGCGCTCGATCAAAGTGATCGGGATAGCGACCGCTGTAATTGACTTTCTCCTTTCTGTGTACGTATACGTGATGTTCGATTCTCAGAATCCGAACATGCAATTCGTGCAGCGGCTGAAGTGGATCGAGGGATTGAATGTCAGCTACTATGTCGGTGTCGACGGAATTTCTCTGCTCCTCGTTCTCCTGACGACACTTCTGATGCCGATTGCGCTGCTTTCATCTTGGAACTCGATCACTCGGCGTTTGAAGGAGTACGTTTTCTTTATGCTGCTGCTTGAAGTTGGGATGGTCGGGGTTTTCTGTTCGCTTGATCTCTTCCTCTTCTATATTTTCTGGGAAGGGATGCTCATCCCGATGTACTTCATCATAGGAATTTGGGGCGGAGAGAATCGCATTTATGCGGCGATAAAATTCTTGTTGTTCACCCTTGTGGGAAGCCTCTTGATGCTTGTTGCCATCATCTGGCTCGCAATATATGCCTCTGGCCCGCAGCAACTTGGGAGATTCACTACCGACCTACTCGAACTCTACCGGATTGCACCGGCATTGCCGCTGGCTATTCAGTCGTGGATGTTCCTTGCGTTTGCGCTTAGCTTTGCTATCAAGGTACCCCTCTTTCCATTCCATACTTGGCTGCCAGACGCCCACGTCGAGGCGCCAACGGCCGGCAGTGTTATTCTTGCTGGGGTTCTTCTGAAGATGGGGACGTACGGCCTCTTACGCTTTTGTCTGCCACTGTTCCCGCAGGCATCGGTGAAGTTCATGCCGCTTATCGCAGTTCTGGCAGTGATCGGGATCATCTACGGGGCACTCGTCTCCATGGTTCAAAAGGACATCAAGAAACTGGTGGCCTACTCTTCGGTAAGCCATCTCGGGTTCATCGTGCTGGGGGTTTTTGCGATCAACGAGGAGGCAATCCAGGGAAGTATTATTCAGATGGTCAATCACGGTCTCTCAACCGGCGCACTCTTCCTCATCGTCGGGATGATCTACGAGCGACGACACACGCGAGAGGTTTCGGAGTTCGGTGGCCTGTCGAAAGTGATGCCTGTGCTGGCGACATTCTTCATGATTATTTCTCTCTCGTCTATCGGGCTGCCAGGGCTGAATGGCTTCGTCGGCGAATTTCTAATTCTCCTCGGTTCATTCCAGTCTAGGTTCTTGATTTCCCCTGCCTACACAGTGCTTGCAACATCGGGTGTCGTCCTGTCGGCGGTCTACTTGCTGTGGATGTACCAACGGGTGATGTTTGGATCTGTGACGAAGCCTGAGAATCAGACTCTGAAGGATCTCTCCTTTCGTGAGGTTGCCGTCCTTGTTCCTATCGCACTTCTTGTCTTCTGGATCGGATTGTATCCAGCTTCGTTCCTTGCAAAATCGGCGGCTTCAACCAAAGCGTTGGTTCAGCAAGTTGAACGAGGGCTGGGTGGGAGGGCTCAGGTAGTCCAGAGTGCTATCCCCACGAACGAAGATTCTTCAGGCGGGAAACATAAGTAGGAAACCGTATGGAATTTAGTTCTGTCGAAATAGTTTCTGCTTCTCCGATCCTTGCCTTGACTGTGCTGGCGCTTCTCGTGCTCCTGCTCGAGACGCTTCTGAGGAAGAGTGAAGACGTTGTATTTGTTGTTACGCTTGTTGGGATTGCGATCTGCATTGCTTTTACACTAGCAGTGTACAGCCGATCGGGGACTGCATTCATGGGGATGCTACAGGTTGGAGGGTTCACTAACTTCTTTTACCTCGTCTTCCTTATTTCCGCTGGACTGACTGTATTGATCTCGCGAAGTTATCTCAAGAGTCAAGAAATAGAGTTTGGGGAATACTACTGCATGGTGCTATTCGCCACCGTGGGGATGATGCTCATCGCAGCCGCTCAAGACTTAATCATCATCTTCCTCGGGATCGAACTGATGTCGATATCGCTGTACGTATTGGCTGGATTCATGCGCAAACGGGTGAAATCAAACGAATCGGCCTTAAAATACTTCCTGCTTGGTGCATTTGCGACTGGTTTCCTCCTCTACGGCATTGCCCTACTTTATGGCGTTTCCGGTTCCACACGCTTTGCCACGTTGGCCGAGCAGTTTCCCTCACTGACATCGGATGCTTTCTTTTGGGTCGGCGTTGGTCTTCTGATCGTCGGGTTATCCTTCAAGGCAGCAGCGGTTCCTTTTCACATGTGGGTTCCAGATGTGTATGAAGGTGCCCCGACAACGATCTCTGCCTTCATGTCCACAGGAGGCAAGGCCGCTGCCTTCTCAGCATTCCTTCTTGTATTCTTCCATGCCCTCAACGTGGGGAATTCAAAAATCGCAGAGGTGCTTGCGGTTCTTTCCGCGGTCACGATGATCATTGGCAACGTCATAGCTATTTCGCAACAGAATCTGAAGCGCATGCTCGCGTACTCAAGTATTGCACACGCGGGTTACATGCTGGCTGGGTTGGCGGCAGGGAATGACCTTGGACAAACTGGAATTATGTACTACCTCGCGGCGTATACGTTCATGAACGTCGGCTCGTTTGGTGTTCTTTCAGTCCTTGAGCAGCAGGAGGAGAAGAATCTGACCTTTGAAGATTACTCTGGTCTCGGCTATAAGAGACCGTTCATTGCGGCGCTCATGTCTGTCTTCATGTTCTCCCTTTCGGGCATCCCTCCGTTCGCGGGATTCTTCGGGAAGTACTACGTCTTCGCTGCTGCGGTGAAAGCCAACTTAACGTGGTTGGCCATCGTCGGCGTGTTGACGAGTGCCGTCTCCGTGTACTACTATCTCCGGCTTGTCGTTTTCATGTACTTCAGGGAGACTGAGTCAACGATGGCGCAGGAAATTTCGGGGTCTAGCCTTGTAGCAATTGTTCTGTGTGCGATCGCAGTGATTGGGCTTGGCATAATGCCTTCGTTTGTCATAGATTTGGCTCAAGGATTGTTCTAGGACAACTCCCATGGAAATGGTTGCGACGGCAAGAGAGATGCAGGAATGTGACCGGGCTGGCATCGTGAAGTACCGGATTCCTAGCGTTGTTTTGATGGAGAATGCGGGCCGAAGTGTTGCTGATGTGATTGGGAAGGAGTTTGGGTCCGTGTCTGGAAAGCGGGTTTATGTCCTCTGCGGAAAAGGAAACAACGGGGGAGACGGCCTCGTCGTCGCCCGCCATCTGTATAACAGGGGCGCTACCGTGAAGGTCTTCCTTACCGGAAAGCGGGGAGATCTGAAGGGTGACCCAAAGACGAACATGGAGGTCTTGGAGGAATTGCTCAAGTGGGAGAAGGGAGCGCCGTTGCAGGTCTTCGAGAGCACCACAGCGAAGAGTTTGAAGAGGCATCCCGAACCCGATATCCTCGTCGATGCACTGTTCGGGACGGGATTCTCAGGCGCTGTGAAAGGAGAGTACGAGAAGATTATCAATTGGATCAACGAGGTCGGAGGCAAGGTTATGGCCGTCGATATCCCTTCGGGTGTAAACGCTGACAACGGGCAAGTAGGGAATGTAGCTGTTCATGCGACGACCACAGTTACGATGGGGCTCCGAAAGACAGGCTTAATGGTTTATCGAGGAAGAGAGTGCGCGGGGAGAATCAGTATCGCAGATATTGGCATTCCAAAGATTGTTTATGAACGCTCAGGCATTCGAACATGGTTTGTGCAACGAGGAGATGTCCAGAGAATGCTTCCTCGCAGACCTCTGGATGCACACAAACACAGCGTGGGCAAGATTTTTGTTCTGGCAGGTTCGCGCGGTTTGACAGGTGCTGCTGTTATGTGTTGCAGATCGGCAATGAGGGCTGGCGCTGGCGCAGTCGTCTTAGGGATTCCTAAGAGCCTCTTGCCTGTTGTTGCAAGGAAGCTTACCGAAGTTATGCCTAATCCCCTGGAAGAGACGGAAGATCAGAGTATCAGCAAGAAAGCTCGGAAAGAAATCGATCGCTTCATCCGATGGTCTGATTTCGTTGTCCTTGGACCTGGTCTCGGGCGGAACAAGGAAACAGAGGAATTCATCCTCGAACTGATTGAGACAATCAATAAACCCATTCTCATTGATGCAGATGGTCTCAACGCGCTTGGAGCAGACCCTAGCGTGGTACGGAAGCGCAAGGCAGAAACTATTCTGACGCCGCACACGGGCGAGCTATCTCGCATCACAAGACTGACGGCACAGGAAATAGAAGGGAATCGGGTAGAAGTTGCTCGGGAAAAATCGAAAGCTCTGAAATCCGTCCTTGTCTTGAAAGGAGCTCCCACCGTCACTGCAACAACAAGCGGTGATGTTTACATCAACAGTACAGGAAACCCAGGAATGGCTACCGCGGGTGCTGGGGATGTCCTGACAGGGACTATCGCTGCTCTGTGGGGTCAGCACCTGTCTGCCATCGAAGCCGCCGTTTGCGGAGTGTTTCTCCACGGCTTGGCCGGCGATATCGCAGGGGAGAAGTACGGGGAGATGGGGCTCATCGCGGGCGATATCATCGGTGCATTGCCTCGTGCGATCACCCGAACACTCACAATGGACCAGCGATAATAGGAAAGATGAACAAGCGTGGATTCTGGAGATATCAGTTTCCGGCCATCGCCTGGGCAGGTTTGATTTTTGTCGTATCGTCTTTGCCGGGATGGGACATACCCGTGTCTACTCCCCTCCATTTTGACAAGGCGTTTCACGCAGCAATTTTCTTTGTCTTCTGTTTGCTGTTAAATCGGGCCTTTCTCAATCAGAGTGGTGCACCATCATTGTCGAAGTATCATCTCATCATTTCCTTGTTAATCGTCATAGCGTATGGAGCGTCCGACGAACTCCATCAAACGCTTGTGCCGGGGCGCTCGCCTGACGTCTACGATGCAATCGCGGATTCTCTGGGGGGACTTGTGTACACGCTTTATCTCGGGCTGAGTAAATTCCAAGCAGCCCGGAAAGCGAATTCCTCGCAAAACTCAGGTGTCCGCAAACCTTGACTTTGGCACCCAAATTGGATATTATCTAGTGGGCATTCGATTTGAATTGCAGGGCACGCACGGTTCAGCACGGCGCGGGCTGATACATACTGACCATGGGGTCGTCGAGACCCCTGTTTTTATTCCGATCGGGACGCAGGGAACGGTTAAAAGCATCGAACCGCGCGAGCTTGATGAAATTGGTGCTCAGATCATCTTGGGGAATACATACCACCTTTCGCTAAAGCCGGGCGAGGAAATTCTCAGGAGAGCTGGAGGTCTTCACCGATTTGTCGGATGGAGCAAACCTATGCTCACCGACAGCGGAGGGTTTCAGATCTTCAGCCTTGCGGGACTCCGGGAGATTTCTGAAGAAGGTGTTCGGTTCCAGTCACATATTGACGGCTCAATGCATTTTTTCTCCCCCGAGCGTGTGATCGAAGCCGAGCGGGTGATTGGTGCAGACATCATTATGGTCCTCGACGAATGCACTCCTTACCCATGCGAATATGAATATGCGAAGCAGTCGATGGAGCGCAGTCTTCGTTGGGCCACGCGGTGCAGGATGACCTTTTCCGATCACCCAGAAATCTATGGACACTCTCAGGCCCTTTTTGGAATTGTTCAAGGAAGCCTATATCGGGATCTTCGCGAGGAGTGTGCAAAGAGCTTGATTGATCTTGAGCTCGATGGATACGCCATTGGAGGGCTTGCAGTAGGAGAATCCACGAGCGAAATGTATGATGTGACAAAGTTTTGTACTGACCTGCTGCCAGCAGACAAGCCTCGATATCTCATGGGAGTTGGAACTCCGGAGAATCTCCTGGAGTCCATTGAACGTGGATGTGACTTGTTCGATTGCGTCTTGCCCACTCGGAATGGACGCAACGGCATGGCGTTTACGAAGCAGGGGAAGGTGACGCTAAAGAATTCAACCTATAAGGACGATTTCAGACCCCTCGATGGGGAGTGCGGATGCTACACCTGCAATAATTTCTCTCGAGCCTACTTGCGTTATCTCTTTCAGTCTAAGGAGATTCTGGGCATGCAGCTACTCACGCTGCATAATCTCTCGTTCTACATCTCGCTTATGCGCTCTGCGAGGGACGCAATTCGAGAGAGGCGGTTTGACACCTGGAAAGAGACAATCGTAGCACGCCTGCAAGGTGAACCAATAGACCAGTTCAATTAATGGAGCGCACAAAGGAGACCAATTCATGAGCACCTTATATCACATTCTTGCAATGCAACCGCCTCAAGGAGAAGGAGGGGGAGGGAGTATATTCAGTCTCTTCCTGCCACTTATACTTATTTTTGTTGTTTTCTACTTCTTCATCATACGACCACAGCAGAAAAGGCAGAAGGAACGCCAGAACCTACTTAGTGCGTTGAAGAAAGGAGACAAGGTCATTGCTGCTGGGGGTCTTCATGGGACTGTTGCCGGCCTCGATGACAAGACGGTGCTTCTTCAGGTTGCTGATAATGTGAAGGTAAAATGTGAGCGAAGCTCGGTGACCACTATCTTGAAAGAAGCTGAGGCTTAGTGGAAACCCTTTTTCTCAGCGGATGTGGTTCGACAGTGAGAAATTTATGCTGGATGAGATGACCTGATGAGAGAAGAAAAGAGATCAAGATTCTCCACGATCCCAGAGGCCATAGAAGCCATTAAGGCCGGTAGAATCGTAATTGTCGTGGATGATGAGAGTCGCGAGAATGAGGGAGATTTCATCGTCGCAGCAGAGCCAGTCACTCCAGAGGTCATTAATTTTATGCTCAAGAATGGGAGGGGAGTTCTCTGTACTCCGATCACTTCACAGAGAGCGGACGAACTCGGCCTTGAATCGATGGTCGACAGCAACACATCACTTCACGAAACTCCATTCACTGTTTCTGTTGATTACGTCCATGGTACCACGACAGGCGTGTCTGCTGCAGATCGTGCCGCGACAGTCGTTAGCCTGATCAATCCGAAGACCAAACAGAGCGATCTCGCTCGCCCGGGACACATTTTCCCACTCCGTGCAATGGACGGAGGAGTTCTTCGGAGAGCAGGTCATACAGAGGCTGTAGTTGATCTCTGTCGCCTAGCGGGGCTTTATCCTGCTGGCGTTCTTTGCGAGATCCTTAACGACGACGGAACAATGGCGCGTGTGCCAGAGCTCATGAGAATAGCAAGGCAATTCAACCTTCCGATGATTACGGTAAGGGATCTTATCCAGTACCGGATGCAGAGAGACAAGCTTGTCCAACGTATCGTCTCAACGAAACTGCCCAGCCGCTACGGCGATTTCCTCGTTCACCTGTATCGAAGTGTTACAGACAACAAGGAACATATCGCTCTGGTCAAGGGAGAGATCTCGGCGGAGACGCCGACACTTGTTCGTGTTCACTCAGAGTGTTTAACCGGCGATGTGTTCGGTTCGTTGCGGTGTGACTGCCACGACCAGCTCGTTGCTGCGATGCAGAAAGTGGAGAAGGAGGGCTTTGGCGTTGTTCTGTACATGCGACAAGAGGGAAGGGGGATTGGGTTGCTGAACAAATTGAAAGCCTACAAGCTCCAGGATGAAGGAATGGATACCGTAGAAGCGAATGAGAGGCTGGGGTTTCGACCGGATCTCCGAGACTACGGGATTGGCGCTCAGATACTTCGTGATCTTGGCGTTGGAAAAATGCGTCTCATGACGAACAATCCTAAGAAGGTAGTGGGACTTCATGGTTACGGTCTGGAAATCGTGGAGAGAGTTGCTCTTGAAGTCGATCCCAACGTTAACAACGAACGATATCTTGCCACAAAGCGTGATAAGCTAGGGCACCTCATTTTGGTCAAGAAGACTCCCTAGATGTTATTTGGGTTGCATTATTCGCTGAGGACCCTGCTAGAATCAATAGTCTGGACGAATCAGATCCATGGATGAGGTGTTGGGGGCCAGTGAAAGATTTTGCTTGACTTTTGTTTGGAATATCTCTTAGTTCCGATTGGGTATGTGATCCTGTAATCTTGCTTGTTCAGCCACCATTCCATCGCGGTCGGAATGATGGCTTTTCTTTTTCGTCGTCTGGCTTGCTCAGAGGAGGGACGTGTGTAATTCTCTACAGATGAGGGAGAGAGTAGATGTCTGAAAACAACAAAAAAAACAACATCGTGTATCTTACCCGTGAGCGATTAGTAGCCCTCGAAGCAGAACTTCGTGAGATGAAAGTAAAAGGGAGGGCAGAGATCGCACAGAAAATCGCCGAAGCGAGAGGACACGGTGACCTATCTGAAAACGCCGAATACGAAGCTGCGAAGGAAACACAGGAACACTTCGAAATCCGGATTGCAAAACTTGAAGAGACTTTGTCCCGCGCCCGCATCATCGATGGGAAGAGCTTACCGATCGACAAAGCGTATATACTTTCCACTGTGACGGTAAGAGATGTGAAGTCTAAGAAAGAATCCAAATACATCCTTGTGTCGCCAGAGGAATCAAATTTCGAAGAGAACAAAATTTCTGTTACCTCACCTGTTGGAAGTGCCCTCTTGGGAAAGACGAAAGGTGAGATCGTGAAAATCAGTGTCCCGGCCGGTACGTTAGAATACGAAATCATGGGTATCGAGAGGTAGACACGTCTCTCCAAAAACACATTCCCCCTTTCTTCTTGTTTCCTCTTCCTCTCCCAGCCAACCCCTCGTTACGACTAATCCATTCACACGATGCCTGAGAATCTTGAGATCAAACTGAGGGCCGCCGATCTAGGAAGGCTTGAGCGTGTTGCGAAAAGGATCGGCTCCTGTATTTTTGCGGGTGAGCAGCTCGACACTTACTTCCGTGTGCCTTCAGGCAGACTTAAACTCCGGGAGACCCCAAGGGGTGCGGAACTCATCTTCTACCGTCGGCCTGATGAGCTGGGAGCACGACTTTGCGACTACGTAACGGTTCAGATTAGCCAGCCCGGGGAATTGAAGTCGCTGTTGACCGAACTCTTTGGCATAAGACAACTTGTTAGGAAGCATCGTAAGATCTATGTATATCGCGACGTGCGCATCCAGTTAGACAAGGTGAATGGTCTAGGGTGCTTCATCGAATTTGAGATACCGAGTGAGGGCAAAAGGCGCCAAGCGCATAGGTTGATGAAATCCCTTATCGAAATGTTCCAGCTAGAAGACGTGCGACCAATCGGGGGTTCCTATTCCGACGTCTTGCGCAAGGCTCGAAAATAGCAGCGTGTGGAGTCAGTTTCCATCAGTTGATCAGGGCAATGGGGCTTTTAGGCATGTGGGGACCACCAAAAAACACTTGCAAAACTTGAATGAATTTGTTATATTTTTCGGCGTGCGGGAATAGCTCAGTTGGTAGAGCGTCACCTTGCCAAGGTGAATGTCGCGGGTTCGAATCCCGTTTCCCGCTCTGCCTCGCGCAAGCGGGGCACGTGGTGGCTCGTGAGGAACGAGTTGCCGCGGATTACACACTTCCTCTTTCAAGATAGCCCCGCCGCCCCCAATCCCACCAGGTGGCGGGGTTTTTGTTCTTGTGCTCGGTGGGATTCAGGGTGAAGGCGCTGTAAATGTCGGAGCTTCAGAGCGCCTGAAGGACTCTGAAGACGTAACTGCATTGATCGAAATGAAGACATTGGCTGTTTTCGATCTTTGAAGAGTTCGCACTTCATCTTAAGGTATGAGCCTTTCCGGAAGGTGAAGAGAATCGTGTAGTTCCACGGAGGGGAGAAGCCAAATGTTCTTTGCTTACTTCTTGATCATCGTCGGACTGGTGTTCTTGCTCAGAAACTTGGGACTTCTTCCAGTGGGCGCCTGGGGTATTGTCTGGCCTTCTCTGCTGATCGCTTGGGGTCTCTCTATGATCTTCGGTCGACATAGGTATTGGTGGGGCTGGTGGGGGCCACACGAGCGTGGTCCAAAGAGCGAGAGCGGAAGGGAGACGAAAGTGTAGAGAGCCACGTTATGCCGGGGTGGCGGAACTGGTAGACGCGAAGGACTTAAAATCCTTTGTCCCGCGAAACGGGACGTGCCGGTTCAATTCCGGTCCCCGGCACAT
>CAYHSB010000011.1:0-19762 GCA_964359185.1 uncultured Chitinophagales bacterium | reverse complement strand
GTGTTCACCGTGGGGTATTCAATAAGATATATCTTTACCTTCTCGAATTCGTCTGGAGTAAACCGCTCGGCGAGATCCTCAGCCTGGGCCGTATGGGTGGGTCCGTCATCCCCTGTCGAGGTAAGCCCGTCATCAGCAACGTATGTTATGCGGTTTTTCCATGCATCGAGGGGAACAGATTGCTCATATGCAATGATCTTATCAACGACGATGCGCGCTTCGTCTGCCGACCGAACGGGAATCCGGCCAAGGGCTAAGTCGACGATCCGATCGTTCCCGACGATCTGAGCATAATAGTCGTCGGTACAATAAGATTCGATCTGATAGAGGCTCTCGATGCTTTCATAGGGAGGGATCCAATTCTTGTCCTGTGTAACAATATTCTTGTAGTCGTAATCGCCGTCGCCGAAAAGGAGGACATACCGAAGCTTCACCTTCCAATTATCGTATGCGTATTTCAGGTAATCCCGAATCGAGGTCGGGTCGAGAAGTCCGCCCGAAAACTCGTTGTAAACGTCCTGTACGTTCACGACGATAGTGCTCAACCTGTCCGGGCCCGGCTGTTCGCGTTGTGTTTTTAGCCGTTGCGCCTGAGTTAAGAAGTCGCCATGTGAGATAATGATGAACTCTGCCCCATCCGCAAATCCATGGAGGTTCGAGTTCCCCATTTTCTGGATGGCCACTGGTGACTTGTACCCGCTTGGGCCAATTGCGAAGTATTCACTCACCGAACCACCCTGCTGACGAGCCTGGAACCGAACGCTACCGCCGCTAATTGTACCGCCGGTCACTGTTTTCACGTTAGCATAATCAGTGACATCGAAGACCGATATGCTGCTTGTTGAGAAATTCCCGAGGTCGTAACGTATGACCGCGTCGGTGTCAGGGGACGTGAAATTCAAGAGGTCATTGACAGCAGAGTAGTTATGAGAGTAGAAGATTTCCATCCAATCAAGGTATCCCTCAGCGGCGTCACTCGTAGCCTCATACGTTATACGGACGAGGCTCCTGCTGTCGGGTAGATTCCCCGACCGCTGGAAGGAGGTGACGTCCGACTTTATGGCGTAGTAGTAAACGATCGACCCAAGATCGGTGGGTGGTATCGATACAAGGCCGAGCGCAACGCCATTATCTTCTACGCGGAACCCCGTGAAATTGTTCGACCTTGAAAGGAATACGAAATCGTACTTAATAGGATCCGCTGTAATGAGACCATCCAGCTTGTTAGCCACGACCGCGACGTTGTTCTTGGAGTCAAAGAATTGACCAAACCATTCGAGTCCTGAGTTCACCTTTGTTTTGTACTTCTCGTCTTCGACAAAAAGTTTCCCGACGTACTTTTGGGGTGAGAAAACGTTCTGCTCGTTCAAGGACGGCAAACCAGCCATTCGCTTTCCTTGGACGCCTCCGTAGGTAAGCCAGTAATAGTTTGACTCCGTGTAGTGGTTGATATAATGAGAAAATGCCTTCTTCGATGGGTTATACTTCCAACCCCGGACACCTTTTCCATTAAAGAGAATAAAATCTCCGGTGTCGATTCGGCCATCACTCTCACCCGAAACAAGAATTGCATTTTCAACAAGGTCGATAGGCCTGGCTGCCAAGATATCCTGCGGCATCTCCAGGCCCCCGTTGCCATAGATCTTGATTGTCCGTGGGTCAATTTGATTCACGTTAATCCCCGCGGCAGTCAGTGCACTCGCATCAAGGCGATAAACTCCATCCTCTTTGACTTCAATGCGGTACCAGTCGCCGGTTGCCAGCACGCTGTTAATGATCCCGGCCGCTTGCACACGTGACCCCTCGATACCCCAGTGCTTAGCGACATCGTAGTTGATGACGTTGGACCTCAAAAGTTCATCTTCGACAACCTTGGTGGGCTGTCTGATAGGACCTCCAAAGTTTACCCGAACTACCATCCTGGCGTACTTTCGGACAGTTCCCGTAGCGGGGTTGTATTGAACAGGAAACAGCTTGAGAGTCCCCACAATGCTGCTTCGTGAATGCCCGATGGGTCCCAATTCGACCAGCGAGGTCGGAGTGAACTGGCTCACTCTGTACGCTTCGCTGTTTTCCTCATAGATTCGGTTTGCTCCGAAACTCGACCCATCTTGCATGAGCTTCGGCACAGGCACAATCGTCGTGTTTTGAATTTCTTCATATTCCGTCCCAATGACCTCCACAGAGTTGCCACCTTCGCTTGGAAGTGCGACGGAGAGCAAGCGATGCCTGAGATTTGGAAAGCCCGTCTTCTCGAGTCCGACGGAGACGCTGCCGTAGAAATTGTAATCCGAATAGGCCCGCTGACCTAATGCAAAAATTCTCGGACGGAAATATTCGGGCATAAACTCCAATGTAACCCCTCTTTCGTCTGACTGAAGAATTTGAACATCTCGGTACGGCCCTTGACCCGTTCCAGCGGATGCCAGCAACGCTGGTATGACCATCAAGCCCCCAATCAAGCTTGTGAAACGGATCTTCATGCCTGGACTGCCATCAAAGCGTTAACAGTTTTTTGATAGTAGTAAAGATTCATGACATAGTTCAGGACATATGTCAGAACAGCAGAAAGGGCTGCCCCCTTCAATCCGAATTCCTGAATGAGCACCACGTTTCCGATAACATTGACTGACGATGAGGCGATGGACATGTTCCGCACATACTGTCCCTGCCGATGGGCCATGAGAAAACCATGATAGAGCTGGTTCAGGCCAGTGAAAATTGTGGCTAGGGTGAGAAGAGGAACCACCGTCAGCGCGTCGAGATATTTACCGGTAAAAATCTTCACAATGAGAAAATCGCTCAATAATACGAGCACCATCCCAGCACCAACCAGCCAGAGAAAATTCACGAAGTTCAGCTTCAGTGGGATTCGTTCGTACGTTGTGAAGTCTTTGAAGACACTCGTTGCCAGCGAACGAGACATGAGCGAGATTGGCATTGTCAGTGTTTGGGCGACGGAATAGAAGCCCACAGCAACCGTACCGAGAAAATAAGAGATGAGAATCTTGTCGCTCCCAAAGGTCAGGTTGTCCACAATCGTTCCTGAGTAAATATGCATTCCGTACTGCCTGGTCTCAGTCAGGATTCTGCCGACGTGTTCCCTCCATCCCTGAAAGATAGGCCTTGATGCTGCCGCTATGAAAACGGTGGCAGCGAGAAGTGTAGCGACGTTGAGCACAAGCGTTACAGTAAGCGTCAATGCAAATACCTTCATCACCACGAGAATTGCCCCCAGATAGAGTAGCCGTGGGAGAATCGTATACGCGGCCAGTTTCCCGATGTCGTTGCTCCCTCGCAGCACACCAACAAACATTGTCTGGAAGGGAAAAACGGCAACGAGCGGAGAGAGAACCAGGAGCACGCCCCCGATGTTAGAGCGGAAGAGTGAATCGATGAAGAAACTTATGACGATGAGAACGAGTGACAATCCAATACCGAGCACAAAACAAAGGATAATAAGTGCCCCGACAATTTTCCGCTCCTCAGATTTCTCCCTCGCAAGTGCTACGATCCTTGAGCCTGCAGAGAACAGTCCGAAGTCAAAGAACCACGCTACGAAGATGATGATGACAAGGGCAAATGAAAAAAAACCATATTCTTCAACCGAAAGTGCACGTGCGTTCAGGCCTGTCACAGCCACTCCGAGGAGCACATTAGCAACCTGCGCGAGAAATAGGACGAGAGTCTGTCGCGTTGCTTTTTTGGCAAACAGGGCCTTCATACGTCTCTTAAATATCTGTGGTTAAATGGAAAACCGGAACTCGGGTGGTGTGACCTTCAGCGAGCTACAGGGAAGCAGAGCGTGGAAATAGAAAAGGAGTAACTCCGCTTTCGAATTCGTTAAAGGTTTCACAGCCACTCTCTCCTGGCCTTACTGCCTCCAACAATCTGCCGGTCGAGAATGTTTCCTTCGCCGATGGTTGTCATCAGCAGTCCAACAAACCCTTAACGAAACCTCAAATAGGCTTTACTCCTGACGTTGGTTGAAACACAACGCGATCTTAACTCAGCACGAATATATCGAAATGAAAAACTAATGTCAAGAAATTTCTCACCCCTTCCTCTCTCTGTAACTCCAGACACTGGTGACGACACCAACGAGGTAGGCCTGCACGTCCTCCAAGTCGAGGCCGGTTTGCAGATTTGAGAACTCCAGCGACAGCGTTGTTCGAAGTCTTGCACAGAGCTTGTGATAGGAACTTCGTTCGACGTAGAAATTCTTTCTCGGGCGTTTGCCACAGAAGGAGTGTGTCTCGCGGGTGATCTTCAATCCAGTGTATCCACGGGTTTCTTCTTCGGTATGAATTCATTGTCTGATGAGCATGCTGAGTCTGCAGGGCCAAATCGCGAAATTCTGAGGAAAGGGATTTTTGAATTGCTTCTGAGAGCCAAATTTCTTAAATTTCATAGGTTTATTTAAAACTTTCATCCCTCATCTCTTTTCTTCACGCATGTCAAGACCCCTTAATATTCTCTTCGTTTCAAGTGAGGTCGAGCCTTTTGCAAAAACCGGTGGCTTGGCGGATGTTTCCGGTGCTCTTCCGCAAGCCATAAAGGATTTGGGGCATGAAATTCGTATCATCATGCCTAAGTACAGGAGCGTTGGCCAGCGTAAGCTCCGACTCCACGAGGTCTTGAGGCTGAAGAAAATTGAGGTCCCCATCGGGCAGGAAGTCGAAAAAGGGAGCGTCAAATCCTGTATCCTCACGAACACAAGAGCAAAGATCCAGGTCTATTTTCTTGATAATGAGTCCTTGTTTGACCGCAGCGGACTCTATGGCAACTCCGACTCTCACAAGGACTACGCAGACAATGACAAGAGGTTTATCTTCTTCTGTCGAGGTGTTTTGGAGACCTTGAAACGCCTCGGTTGGCAGCCAGACATTATCCACTGCAACGACTGGCAAACCGGGTTGATCCCCGCCTATCTCAAAACGCTCTACCGCAGCGATCCATTTTTTGCACGAGTGAAGACGATCTTCACGGTCCATAACATGGCGTATCAGGGTTCCTTCCCAAAGTTCCTTTGTGAAAACGCATCTGCCACAGGAGGTGTTTGTTCCCAATGGGGTCGAATTCTATGGCAACCTGAACTTCCTGAAGGCTGGATTGGTGTATGCGGATGTCATTACGACCGTCAGTGAAAAATACGCAAAGGAAATCCAGTCTTCCGACGAGTACGGCTGCGGGATGAGCGGAGTTCTCCAGAACCGAAAATCCGATCTCTATGGCATCTTGAATGGTATTGACTATTCCGTATGGAATCCTGAGATCGATAGCCTCATTACACAGAAGTACGATGCCAGAAATCTGGATGGGAAGTATACAGATAAAGTTGCACTACTCCGAAAATTCCGACTCGAACCCCGTGAGAGTACACCAGTTATTGGCTGCATCTCGCGACTTGCAGAACAGAAGGGGTTTGACCTCATAGCACAGATCGCAGATGATTTCCTGAAACTTGATGTGCAATTCATTCTCCTGGGCAGTGGAGAGAAGAGGTATCAAGAGCTTTTCGAGGCGATCCAGAAGCAGTACCCACAGAAAGTCGGGGTCTATCTTGGGTTCAACAATGACCTTGCGCACCTCATTGAGGCTGGGAGCGATATGTTCCTTATGCCTTCCAGGTATGAACCCTGTGGCCTGAATCAAATCTACAGCCTACGGTACGGAACCATCCCGATAGTTCGTGCCACTGGGGGCCTAGACGACACCATTGAGGATTATGATCCCACGACTGGCAATGGGACCGGGTTCAAGTTTTCCCGTTATGATGCCAGGGAACTCCTCAAGGCCATTGAACGCACCCTCACGGTCTTTTCAAACAAGCCCGCATGGCGAAAGATGATGAAGCAAGCGATGCAAAAAGATTTTTCTTGGGAATCGTCTGCAAAGAAGTACATCACCTTGTATAAGAACGTCTTGAAGCATTAGACAACTCCCCTCACAGACCACTCATTCGAGCACTCCAATTGCAGCGTCAAAATATGACACCGAAACGACAACAGCGAAGCACTCCAGCTCAATGATGCAGAGAAAGACCCTCGGATACCTTTTCGCCCTTCTTGCCGTGTTTGTACCGGTCGTTTGGCTAGGGTGCAACGACGAACCAACGTCTGTAGGCCTTGGACTTCTCTCTTCACAAGAGCTTGTCCGTGTCGACACTATCACTGTCACCACCGCCAGCGGCTCCACTGTGCGTACGTACATCAACACTGGATCAAGCGGAAATATCCTGTTGGGGAGATCCCTCGGGTATGAAGCGAGAGCCCTCTTGCAATTCTCCAACATACCTGATACGTTGAGATCTGTCACTGTTGATTCGGCTAAGCTCATTCTAATACCGAGTTATCGATTTGGCGAAAGCCACGGCCTTCTCTCTTTTACCGTCAACAAGATGGTACAAGGCTGGACTGAACATGGAATAACCTGGGACAGCGTCACGACTTCTTCGTATGAGGCGACAACCAGAGGAAGTTTCGGACGGACGGTTGCGGATTTCGACTCGGTGGCCGTCTCCCTTGATCCAAACCTAGTCATGGAGTGGTTTCAGAACGTCGGAACGAATCCCATTCAGGGTATCATCCTTATTCCAACAGGGAGTTCGAACGTCATCGTGGGATTCACTTCCTTTGACTCGACTCAGTCGCCAAGGAAGCCACAACTGCTCGTGTATTACTCGAAAGGCGGAGCTCAGTCAACGATAGCCTCCTCTTCTGGCCTCGATGCCTACGTTGCAAACATCGACAACCTCGCAAGCGACCCGAATCTCCTGTACGTCCAAGCTGGTGTTGCGTATCGATCCATTGTGAAGGTTGACTTCAGTTTGATCCCTCAACACTCCGGCATCCACGGTGCGACGCTAGAGCTGACTCTCAACCGCTCCGCCTCACGACTTAACACGCAATCAGTTGACTCTCTTTTTTCATTCTTCCTCGCCTCGACCGATTCTGCGATTAACGCCTCTATCGCCCTTGGGCGCCGCCTCGACCCGAACAGCGATGTTTACACGTTCACGATCACACCCAATGTGCAGCGATGGATCAACGGCCAAGCAAACTTTGGCTTGAGAATTCAGGCAGCAGCCGAGCCCACGACCCTTGACCTGTTTACATTGTATTCGAGTTCTGCCAGCCCGTCGTTGCGCCCAAGACTAAAGATCATTTACTCGCGACTATTATAGCAAACTCAAATTGAAGCAATTGATGAAAGCCTGTCTCGCATCTCTGCTGATTGCAGTATTACTTCCTGCCCTCTCCCCCCCGGCCTTTGGGGGAAGCGGAGGATCCGGCTACTCCCGCTATGGAATAGGGGACATCCGATATTTTGCCGGAAGCCGTTCAGCAGCATTGGGAGGAACGACCATCGCCCTCATGAGTCCGACTTCGTTAAATCGGCTCAATCCTGCCGGTCAAACGAAACTGCTTCGCACTCATTTCACAGGCACCTTCTCCTACGAGGGATTTCGAACCACAGACGGGTCGCAGTCTGCCTTCTTAAGTACGGGCACTTTCGGGGGTGCTTTCCTTGCGCTGCCTCTCTCCATCGACGACGGACTTACGTTTTCCGCAGGCTTCAATCCCTACAGCACCGTGAACTACAAGATACGCACTGAACATACGCTTGGGTCCGAAAACTACTCCAACTTGTACTCTGGCGAGGGGGGTCTTTCGACGGCAGTTTTGGGGTTCTCTCTAACTCCTCTCGACAGCCTCAATCTCGGCCTGCGACTGAACTATCTGTCCGGCCAGCTTAGGATTGGATCGGACGTGACATTCACCTCAACCGAACTCGCAGCAGCAAAATATCGGCGGACGGTAAAAGCCAATGGATTCGGCCTGACGCTGGGGTTCATCTACACAGGGCTTGGACGAGTGACCGGTCTGAAGAGTCTGGATGGCCTCAATGTTGGAGCAATCTTTTCCACTGCGACAGACCTCAACGCAACGCAGGAGAATATCAACATCTCCCCTGTGGGAGAAGATACCATCGCTACGAAAGAGGGGAAAATCCGAATTCCAGTCTCTGCGGGCTTTGGAATTGCTTGGCTCCTGGGAGAAAAATATCTAGTTGCTGGGGATATTTTCCATCAGCAGTGGAGCGACTTTCGCTTTTACGATGTGCATCCCCCTCAGATCAGGAACAGCACTAGGATCTCTCTCGGGTTGGAAATTCAACCATCAAGGGAGGTCGGAGGCTCATACTGGAAAAAAGTCGCATACCGATTCGGCGCTTACTACCTCTCCTCATACTATCAAATTGGGACTGAGCCCATCAACGAGGTGGCACTCACGACTGGACTTGGACTGCCGATCGGGGCTGACACGCGATTAGAACTTGCACTTGAATATGGAAGACGTGGCACTACCGACCAGCAGCTCCTCAGAGACAACATTCTTCGCTTCTCCGTTACACTTAATGTCGGGGAGAAATGGTTCGTCCGCGTAGAAGAGGAATAGATTCGAGAACGCCGATGATTGCCCTCGCAAGCGATCATGCCGGATTTCAGTACAAGGAGGATATCAAGAATCTCCTCGAGTCTCTGCAAGAGAGTTACAAAGACTTCGGGACGACATCCACTGAACCCACAGACTACCCGGACTATGCAAACACCGCCGCGGAAGCGATAGCTCGGGGAGAATGCGATCGCGGAATCATGGTCTGCGGCAGTGGTATCGGGATGGACATCGTGGCGAACAAATCGAAGGGGATACGCGCTGCTCTTTGCACAACGGTGGAGATGGCGAGACTCTCTCGAAGTCATAACGACGCAAATGTTCTTGTTCTCGGCGAACGATTGACCGATTGGCAGACGGTGGAGCAGATCGTTCGAGTTTGGCTGAGGACGAAATTCGAAGGCGGGCGACACGATCGCCGCGTGAAGAAAATCCACTCCCTCACACACCTTTAACGCTCCAACGTTTCAATGCAAACCCTGAGAGAACAAGACCCAGAAGCTTTTACCGCCATACGTGATGAGATCACTCGTCAAAATTCCACCCTTGAACTTATCGCCTCAGAGAACTTTGTTAGCCTGGCGGTCCTCGAAGCCCTGGGAAATGTCATGACGAACAAGTATGCCGAGGGCTATCCAGGAAAACGCTACTACGGGGGTTGTGAATTTGTCGATATTGCAGAGAACCTTGCTCGCGACCGGGTGAAAAAACTCTTCGGCGCGGAATATACCAATGTGCAGCCACACTCAGGCTCACAAGCGAACATGGCGGCATACTTCACGTTTGTGAAGCCCGGTGATACCATCATGGGAATGAACCTCTCCCACGGCGGACACCTCACGCACGGCTCGCCGGTGAACTTTTCTGGTCAGCTTTACCGCGTTGTCGCATACGGTGTGAACAAAGAAACTGGGAGGATTGACTTCAACGAGGTCGAGACAATTGCAAAACGGGAAAGGCCGAAACTCATCATCACTGGTGCAAGCGCCTACTCCCGCGACATCGACCATAAGACATTCCGGCAAATCGCAGACTCGATCGGGGGATTCCTTATGACGGACATCGCGCACCCAGCAGGCCTCATCGCAATGAAACTCCTGAACGATCCTCTCCCGTACTGTGATGTTGTTACGTCAACAACTCACAAGACACTTCGAGGACCTCGTGGAGGCCTCATCCTCGTTGGAAAAGACCGCGAGAATCCTTTTGGGATCCAAGCCGCAAAAAGCGGCAGAGTGAAAATGATCTCGGAAGTGCTGGATGGGACAGTGATGCCGGGAATTCAAGGCGGCCCGCTCATGCATGTCATCGCGGCAAAGGCCGTAGCCTTTGGTGAAGCACTTCAGCCGGGATTCAAGACATACGCAGAACAGATCATAAGGAATGCGAAAGCATTGGCTCAGAAGCTCATTAGTCATGGCTACAACATCATTTCAGGCGGCACAGATAATCACCTGATGCTCGTGGACTTGAGGAACAAAGGCGTGACCGGCAAAGACACGGAATTTGCACTCGAGCAATCTGGGATAACAGTGAACAAAAACGCGGTGCCTTTTGACGACAAACCGCCGCTTGTTACCAGTGGCATTCGCATAGGGACACCTGCCATCACTACCCGTGGCATGAAAGAGCCTCAAATGGAGATGATAGGAGATCTCATCGACGAGGTGATACGAAACATAGGGAATGAGAAGGTGTGCAAGAGAGTGAAGGAGTCTGTGAAGGAGTTGTGCGGGAAGTTTCCGCTGTATCCTGAGCTACAGGATTAGAGAACTCCAAACCGGAGGAGGCTCGAGTGACATCGGATTTCAGCCAGGCTGTAGGCATTCCAGCAACTAAGTCGTATTCCTTACTGGCACTGGCTTTTTGCCTGCTCGTGAATGTGACAAACGAAGCACCAGCTCAATCCTTTGTCCAGACTGGACTCAATTCGATCGATACGCCCGTCGACCCACGCAGTATTGCGATGGCAGAATCGTTTGTCGCCTTGCGGAATAATAGCATGGCATTGATGTACAACCCCGCTGGGCTTGCAAGTGCAAGAGGTGTTAGCCTTTCCTACTCACATCGAAGGTTAAATTGGCTGGATGATCTCTCTTCAACTAAATATTTCGCTTTGGCAACTTCAATACAGACCCCCATTGTTAACATTGGGTTACTGTACAACAGATTCGAGCAAGGTGAATTCATAATCACTGGGCCCGAAAGTCCAGAGGAGGCTGGCAGAGCAAAAGTGTACGACTATGTGCTGGGTCTAGGAGTGGCGCGTTCCTTTGGGAATCATTGGGATATCGGACTGACCGTTAAGACCTACAACGTCGTTGAGACGATAACTGGTGCGAGCATACCGGTCTATCCGCTTGAGACAACACATCGTCCATACCTTCTCGACTTCGGTGTAATATATTCTCACCCTGATGTTATCCGTACGGAATCGAGCGACGACGAGTTTGCTGTTGCTGTCGCTCTGCAGAATTTCGGGACAGATTTCAAAATAAAGGCAGCCGGGTTCCGTTCTGACTCTTCCCCTCCTATGATGATCGAGACCCTTCTCAAGCTCCCTCGCTACCTTCGGTTCGGTGTTTCGTATTCATTGACTATCATGCCACAGTCAAAGGAAAAGCTGACCCCTTTTAAGTTTCTCATAACTGGTGAGTACCGCAACTTCCTCAACCCAGGAACCTATCAAAAGGCTGATCGTGACTTCTGGGGTCTTGGCATTGAGGCTACATTTCTTGACATCCTTGCAGCGAGGGTGGGTGGATACATCGCTCCGTACAGCTCGATTTACGGCGAGAGGGCGACTCCGCACTTTCGTTATGGTGTCGGTGTTAACCTTCCCCTGGCGCGCATTGGCGTCGACAGTCCAATTTCCATCCGGATGGATTACGCTGGAATTCCTGTCCGGAACCCTAGTTTTTCGCGGGTAGAGAATAGCACGCTCAAAGCATTCTGCTTTGGATTAACTTATGAAGAAGAGATTTTCTGAAGAACCCTCGCAGTAGCTCCATGGCCGGTGACTCAGAAACAATCGAGCAAGATGTCAAGGAAGATGAAGAGAAGGAAATGTCCTTCCTCGACCACCTCGAGGAACTTCGGTGGAGGCTCATCAAAGCATTGGCTGGACTCATTGTGGCAGTCGTAATCTGCGGAATCTTCTCTGACTGGATCGTTAACGAGTTACTCATCCGGCCAATGAAGCAAACGAATCCACCTCTGAATGTCATCAATGTCGTTCCGTACGGGCAGATCACATTCTACATGATGGTTGTCCTCGTTGGCGGGTTGATCCTCAGCACGCCGTGGATTCTGTACCACCTTTGGAAATTCGTCCAACCGGGATTACTTCCGAAGGAGCGAAAATACATCTCGGGCATTGTGGGTTTTACCTCACTTTGCTTTCTGAGCGGAGTGGCCTTCGCCTATTTCATCATGTTACCCTTCATGCTGCAATTTTTCAGTACGTTCGGTACCTCACAGATCCAGAACATGATCGCCGTCACCGACTACATAAGTTTCGTCCTGACGATTATCCTTCTTTCCGGATTGGTTTTTGAGCTCCCGATGGTATCGTACTTCCTTGCGCGGTTCGGGATTCTTACCCCAGCGTTCATGCGCCATTATCGTAGACACGCCGTCGTTGCTATCTTGATCATCGCTGCAGTCGTCACTCCTACCACTGATCCACTGACCATGTCAGTGTTTGCACTTCCGATGATGGTGCTGTACGAGATCAGTATCCTTGTGGCTGCTTCAGCACAAAGAAAAAGGGAACAAGCCTAGCACAAAGGCACAATATCGATGACCCTCCGACAGATCACGAGACCTATCCGACAAGAACTCCAGACCTTTCAGGAGGTCTTCAAAGCCACAATGCGGTCGAAGGTGGGCCTGGTCGACACAATCGCTCGTTATATCGTTCGCCAGAAGGGGAAGAAGATCCGCCCCATCCTCGTGATGCTCGCAAGCAAAATCTGCGGAGGACCAACGCTGCGCACATATCGTGCTGCGGCGCTCGTCGAAATCCTTCACACTGCCACTCTCATCCACGACGACGTAGTCGATGGCGCAGACACGCGACGAGGCCTTGCGTCGATCAATGCAATTTGGAAGAACAAAGCCGCCGTGCTCATGGGTGACTATCTTCTCTCTCGTGGTCTGCTCCTCTCCCTGGAAAAAGATGATTTTTACTTTCTGAAGGTGCTCTCTGATGCTGTTCGAAGGATGAGTGAAGGAGAAATCCTCCAGATTGAAAAGAGCCGAAGACTCAACATCGACGAGGAGACCTATCTCAAGATTATTTCTGACAAGACGGCATCGCTCCTTGCAACCTGCTGCGAACTCGGAGCAGCAAGCACAACGGAGGACAAAAAACAGTGGGAGCGGATGAAGGCATTTGGTGAGAATGTCGGGATGGCATTCCAGATCCGCGATGATCTCCTCGATTACCTGGGGAGGAAGAGCATTATCGGCAAGCCGACCGGTCTCGATGCGAAGGACAAGAAACTCACGCTTCCTTTAATTCATTCTCTCGGTAAGGCTCCACGCAGAGAAAAGAGAGAGATCCTTCAGATCATCAAAGACAAGTCTCGGCGAGATGGTGCAACAAGAATATTGGAATTTGTCGAGAAGTACGGTGGGATTGACTACGCGATTAGCAAAGCTGAGCACTATTCGAATCTCGCCCGAGAGCAGCTCCGTGCCTTCCCAGATTCCCCGAGTAAGGATTCCCTCTTCGATTTTGTGGACTTCGTAATGGAGAGATCGAACTGAGAAATGACAGGTCTACCACCTCGCTGTTCTGCAGGCGTCAGGTGCAAGGATGATGGGGTGGGATCTACCGCGGGATGTTGAACTGTTTCGAGGAGGTCGATTGCCCACCGTACTGATCAGTTGCCGTCAATTTCAGGAAGACAGCGGTTGGATTTCCTGCCAGGTTCACGTTGATGGTGAATGCCGTCCCTCTGATCTTGTCCATCTGGGCAATGCCCGGAGGCTGTGACTCAATCGACATCTTCACTGGCCCACCAGTGGGGTCTGCGGAAGCAACGGAAATCATAAACACCTTCTTGGCGCGATCAAGGTTCTGCTGCACCCACCTGATCTGTGGAGGAGGAGGGGCACTCAAACTTACTCGGTGTTCCTTGATCACCGCCTCACGATAAAAAATCTTGAAGAGCAGGGAATTCCAGCCCCGTTCCGGTGTCACGATGACTTTCGGGACCACGGGCTTTACGCCAAGCGATTGCCCATCGCGCTGAATCTCCACTGTGATGTCGAGCGGGTTCAACCCGACAAGTTGACCATCGAAGGTGTATGGAATCCCCCAAAAGCCTTTGTTGGAGGGGGAAGTGACAAACGTCGCTGGCAAAACCTCCACGCCAAAAGTTACTGTTGCTCGGTCTTTTTCCCCGAAACCACGATTCGCATCCGCAGCGACAGTAAAGCTGCGCTTCCCCAGCGATGGTTTCTCCCACACGAGAGTAGCGTAGGACTCAGCAGCTGAAGCCGTTTCGATCCTGGCCGGCCCTCCGACATTGAACGAAACTCTCCTGAGATCCTCGACACCTCCCAGAAAAACTTTCTTTTTGTACGGAGGACCTAACACCCAATTCTCGTGAGCTTCTTGAACGCTGAGAGTCAGCTGGGGCGGGATGATCCCACTCTTAACCACCTTTGCGATGAGTGTCGTCGTATCTCGATCCACCATTTCAAGCGCTTCCGAGTATGGAATAACATAATTGGTATCTGCGATCTGGACCTTCATCGCATTGCCTTCGGTGATTATGCGTCTCTTATAACCCGAGACCCTGAAAACATAAGTCCCTTCTCCAAGAGGTGGATAAACGAGGACACCGTCGCCACCCTCGTTCTTCACAATCCCGAAGAGCTCCTTCTCTTGCACCTCGCCGTCATCCTTCAACAGTTCTGCCTGATAGAGAGTGAATAGTACGTCATTCTTTTCGATAGGACCATCGACCTTGAGCCTTATCGCAACAGAGTCTCGAGTGAGAGAGCGGGTTGGTTCTATGAAGAACCTCGCTGTGTCCACAGAGGCACTTAGGCGTAAAGGCTTGACATACACTGCCACAAGATGCGCAATGACCTCATCCCGCTCCTTAAGTACCCGGTCCCGCTCAACCGTGATGGCGAAGACCGTGATAATAGCAACGATGTAAAGGACGAAGTAAAAGGAGAGACCAGACGTCTTCATCTTATTGCGGTTCAGACGGGTTCTGTGCGACGAGGCGTCCGCTTAGTTCTGTGAGAAGCCCCTCAAACTCCCGCTTTACGCGAAGATTGAATTGATCACCAACGAGGAGGTCGAGTTTTGCGGACAAGGATTGCAGCGAGGTATCCAACTGACCTAACTGCTCAAATTTGCTCTCCGTCAACTGGAGCCTGTTCTCGAGAAGAGCAAGCTGGGTGTTGAGTTCTTTCATCACACCCACAAGCTTTTCGTACTTATCCTCAATAGGTTGTGGGTGGATGATTTCAGGGTTTTCGGTTATGGGTTCTTCGGGAGTGAAGTACGTTGTTATAGCCCACACGATCAGGAGGATAAACTCTACCCCAAGGGCAACATAAACCACTACCGTCGGAAGAACTCCCAGCGACCTCAAACCAACGGTGATCACGAGAAACCCTGCTCCCCCGAGTACAAAGCTCTGGATGTTATGCTTGTACGTCGGGACAAAGACGTTCTCCATAAACCGAGAATACCCCTTGCCAAAACCGTACGCTCTGACTTCATCCATGTAAAGTGAACGCAGTGGCCCTTCCTTTGTCTCCATCAGGAGGATCAGGGCGGCAACAAGAATCAAGGCTGGGGAGACAAAGAGGACAATGGGGATGAAAAGTATGGTTCTGATGAATCGAGCGAGGATACGCATGTCATACCTCCAAAAAGGTCACGGTATCAACCGAGGATGAAACCAAAGCTGCATTAGTACACAAGTCTGAATCTCGGAGAGAGCATGTAGAAGTAGGGCTGCTCCCATGGCTTGGGGCTTCGAACAATAGGGGCCGCGTATCTGAAGTCCAAGTAGATGAAATTCTTCACAAGCTCAATCCAACCACTTAAAGCGATAATCGAATTGTAGTACTGGACGCCGACTCCGTACATCTCAGTTCCACGGCGGACATATTCCACACGGACAATCGGGCCAAGAAAATTTGACTTCCCGATCGCAACAATCCTGTTGTCCGGGCGAACTTCGCCGAGGACGACCTGATGAAATCCCGCGCCACCCGAGACCGTGATCATATGCTCATCCCCTCCAAGTGCTACGAGGTGGGAGTAAAAGAGCTGACCGACAGTATGGAGGTAGTAGGGGTGTCTATTGTCTGTCAATTGATCCGAGACGAATTTGTTGAGCTCGCCAATAGTGAAGCGGGCCCCAATGACGTCTGACCCCGCCGGCTGGTCGAATTCAGCAGATATGCCGGTCGCACCATTCAGTCGTCGCGGGCGGAGAGAAAGAGGCTCGAGGATCTTCGGCTCCGTACGTCCGAAAGTAAAGGGCACCATAACGCCGACCTTCAGTCGGTCGAAGACCGCCATCAGCCTGGCCGCGCCGGTTGACCAGAATGGGTAGCCGATCTCATCCTGACCTATTTTTAGCTCAATCCCCCAACCGTTGCCGAAGAGCAAAGATCCACCAAAAAGGGAAGCGTCCATAGAGACGACTCGCGGTTTGGCACCGAACACAAGGGACTTCCGCTGCTTCACAGGAACAAAGTTCAACCTCCGCAATGGATAATTGGCAACGAGAATATCCTTTCGGAGGGAATCACTGAGGATTGTGTGCGTTTCTCGTGGACCCATCGCCGCTGATCCGATGAAAATCTGGAGGATTTCATTATCCTCAGGATTCGCAATCACAGTGACCGTGGTATCCGGAGGCACGTTCGCGTACCGTCCTCGAAATGCCTTATAAATTCTCTGCCTTAAATCCTCATCAAGGACGATCCAGCTAGGGAAGTGTACTCGATAGACACTATCGACAACATTCAGGGAATTCAGGATCCGCTCCAACCTCGCACGGTCGTTCCGCCTCTCCTCTAAGAGTGATTTCAGCGCATTGATGGAATCAGCCGAGGCAGCTTGCTCCCTCATCTCTGGTTGCTGGGCAAGACCACCCGACGCCAGGATGAGGCAAACGGCCATCGAGAGAAGAAAGATCAACGTGCGATGTCTTGAGTTCATGCGCTTCTGTTTTGAAAGAGTACTCTATGTCTGGACAACATTACAACGACAGACGAATTCGAGGAGAGATTATAATAAAGCTAGTGTCCTCCCATGTCCTGGGATCACGAAGAACTTGCCACGAATACTTTAGCTCGACGTACAAGATCTTGGGAACGATCTCCAGCCATGCTGTAGTGAGCAGACTGTAATCATAGTATTGAAGACTGCCGCCAAATCTCTGTGGCTCGTCCTTGTTCAGATATTCTATCTTGACGTATGGACTGGGGTAGATCTTCTTACCCAGCTCTAAGACGGTTTCCTCATACCGTGTGCCCATTGGGTCCAATGCCTTTCGGACGAGACGCGATTCAACTATACGGTGGTATCCCGCACCAACCTTCACACGCACAAGGTTTGTGGGACTTAACGAGACGCCAAAGGAATAATATCCCTGAACGATCGTATTGATGTAAGCAAAATAGTTTGGATCGGTAAGATCACGAGTATCAAGGTCTGTCAGGCGGGTGAATGAAAGTAAACCGCCCACCGGACCAAGATCAAATTCTCCAACCATCCCACGAGTACCATTGAGTTTGCGGCTATGGACGGTGAAAGGTGGAAAAGTCTCTACTGCGTGTCGGCCGGCTCTGAAGGGTAGCTCGAAACCGAGCTTGATTCTCTTATATGTGATAAGGTAGGAGGTCTTTCCAGCGGACCAGAATGGGAAGCCAACTTCGTCACACCCGATCCGGATTTCTCCTCCCCAACTCGGTCCTATCTTGAAGATAAGACCGTACAACGACAGGTCAACTTTAGCCGTCTCCCCTTCAGGGTTCGTGTGTATCGTGACAGGAGTAAACTCTTCAAGCAGCTTGTCATAAGGAGTAAAATCATCTTCAAACCTAGTCGGTAGCTTGAACGCGGGATTCCTCAACTCAACGTGTTTGGAGTACAACGAACTCCCCACGACCTTCTCGTAAAGTCGCTTGTCCGATGACTTCGCCAGTGCGTCCTTCAGCGCAATGCCCTTAAAGACCGCCGTTCCGAATCGGACTTCGATAAGATCATTCATTTCCGTTGCCAGTACTTCTGCTTCTGCTCCAGCCTCTGACTGAACGGAAGAATCCACCGCTACTAGCGCGTAGAAAAGTGAATCGCGAAGCTCTGGGTTACTGATGATCCAGGACTTGGTGAGGCCGTGTTGGATGATCCGCGGGTCGGTCGTCGAAGCTTCCAGAAAATGCTGCAGAAGGCGGATGTCCTCATTCACCGTCTTGAGTGAATCCTTGAGCGTCTCAAGGATTGGCCGATCGGTTCGTTGTGTACTTCGAGAATCCTGCCCGTGCGTTACAACAGAGGAAACGAAGGTCGCCGCAATCAGGCAGGGCCCGAGGAGTTGGATTCTTTGAAGAATGCGTCTCATAGCTGTCCAATTCCCCCCAAATCTCTACTGCATTCCGCTGAGCCACCCAGCTTTCTGACTCCATTAGGAGGTACGTTTTCAAGTTGTGTACCAATTCCCCCAAGCGAAAATACCAACGAGAATCTATCGAAAGAGGCCTTTTCCCGCCGACCCTCCACCCAAGCCAGGGAATGTTGTAGAAACATAGGTGTCACTTTGTAGATTTCTCCATTTGCGATTGACCCACAAGCATAGCCAGAATACCGATCCCCGACAACAGTGCCCCTTGGAGCACAAGGTCTCGCAGAAGCCGAGTTGTCTAACTTCGGAAGCAAGGGGGAGAGCCCTAAGGATGCAAAGAACAGGCACTCACGAGGATAGAGAGGGCGAGGACGACTCCAGAAGATTTTTCCCTGAGTACCGCGGAGAACATCCCTGATTTCACAGAGCCACAACCCCCAATACTCTTTCCACCATCGATAGGAAAGGACTTTTTTCCCAGCTTCCATCGGAGAAAAGTCTCTTAATCATTATATACAAAGTAAAGCCAACCATGCTTGTCATTCGCATTTTGGACGACCTCGAAAAACTCCCTTTGGAGTTTTTTCGTGATAGGTCCGGGCTTCCCTGTTCCAATTTTCACTTTGTCCACAGAGCGAATTGGCGTGATTTCGGCAGCCGTTCCACAGAAGAAAAGTTCATCGGCGATGTACAACATTTCACGAGGAAATGGCCCTTCTACCACCTCATAGTCCAGCTCTCTCGCTAGTATCTTGACGGTACTGCGTGTGACCCCAGGGAGGATCGCTGAATACAGCGGGGGTGTGTAAACGATGTTGTCCTTCACCAAGAACAGATTTTCCCCGCTTCCCTCACTCACGTTCCCAAAAGAGTCGAGGGCGATACCTTCAACGTACCCTTCCGCGATCGCTTCGGTCTTAATAAGTTGAGAGTTCAGATAGTTGCCACCAGCTTTCGCCATCGTCGGAAATGTGTTGGGCGCCGGTCGCTGCCATGAAGAGACGCATACATCAATCCCTTGCTCAAGGGCTTCTGCACCAAGGTACTTGCCCCATTCCCAGACCGCTATCGCAGTATCCACAGGACATTGTAGCGGGTTGACACCGACGTCTCCATACCCACGATAGACAATCGGACGAATATAGCAAGCTTTCAGCTTATTGGCTCGAATCGTCTCAGCAATCGCAGCTTGCATTTGCTGGCGAGTGTAGCGCGATTCTGTCCTATAGATTTTCAGTGATCCGTAGAGTCGGTCGAGGTGCGCGTCAAGACGGAAGATCGCAGACCCCTTGGCCGTATTGTAGCAGCGAATTCCTTCGAACCAACTTGAACCGTAGTGGATCACATGAGAGAGTATATGAATCTTGGCGTCGTCCCAGTTGACGAGTTTTCCATTCATCCAGATTTTTTCGACCTTCTTGACTGCCATGTTTACTCCTGAGTGAAGATATCAAGATTGGGCGGCACAGTGCTGGAGTCTTCAGTTAATACTCATTTCGTACATCCGATACGTCTTCGAGCATACGGCGTTCATTGCGTCAAGCCCACTACTCATCATCTTGTTCGTCTCAAGGATCCAAGAGGCTTCGCCCCGGTAGATCCCCTTTGCGGCGGCACGGTGAAGGATTTCAGAGTAAAGGACTGCATCAATACCGCGGCGCTGGTATTCCTTGATGACGCCTGTAATGA
>CAYHSB010000010.1:0-19813 GCA_964359185.1 uncultured Chitinophagales bacterium | reverse complement strand
CTCTTCTCAACGATGTTAAGAGATACCTCATGCAGCAAGAGGACTTGTTCGGTAACACTATCTACACAGATGCGAAGGGCCTAGCGTCCCGTAGGGGGAAAGAGAAGCTGCCGACCGGTGAGGACGCGCTCGAAAAGCTAAAAGGCATTGGCGAGCCGTGGGTTGCGGCGACGGCGCTCGATGAACTTGATGGTATGATTTGCACCTGCGTGAAGTGCCCTCTTGGCTACACCCGAAACAAGTTCGTCTTCGGGGTTGGGAATCCTCATGCTGATGTTGTCCTCATTGGCGAGGCTCCGGGAGCTGAGGAAGATGCGCAAGGAGAGCCGTTTGTTGGTCGCGCAGGTCAACTCCTGAACAAAATTCTTGAAGCTGTCGGGATAAAACGTGAAGACGTGTACATTTGCAACATCATCAAGTGCCGCCCGCCCGAGAACCGCGAGCCACTTCCATCGGAGATGGAAACGTGTGTCCCGTATCTTTGGAAACAGCTTGACCTCATCAAGCCGAAGATCATTCTTTGTTTGGGTAGAGTATCTGCACAGATGTTGCTAAGAACGAACGATGGACTCAACAAACTCCGTGGAAAAGTTTTTGAATATCAAGGGAGTAAAGCTCTCGTCACTTACCATCCCGCCGCGCTTCTCCGGAATCCTGCATGGAAACGCCCGACGTGGGAAGACATGCTATTCTTCAAGAAAATCTATGACGAGGAACGAAATGCATCTCTTCGTTCCGAGATAAAGCACTGATGAACCCCATTTTCTCTCGAAATGTTTCAGTGAAGGGATAGCCGATGGCTGACATTGCAAGAAGTGAATTCGACTACGGGATTGAAACTCGGGAGCCTTCTTCCCTAACCGAGGGAAGAGTACCACCTCAAGCGATTGAGGTGGAACAGGCTGTGCTCGGTGCAATGCTCATCGAGAAGGAAGCCGTTCCCAAAGCTCTTGAAGTGCTAGACCTGGATAGCTTCTATCGAGATGCCCATGCGAAGATTTTTCAGGCAATGGCTTCTCTTTTCGACAAGAGTGAGCCAATCGATGTGACTACGGTGAGTGAGGAACTGCGGAGAAGGGGTCATCTTGAAGCGGTCGGTGGTGCGTACTATCTCGCCGACTTAACCATGAAAGTAACCTCTGCGGCAAATGTGGAATCGCACGCATACATTGTCCTTGAGAAGGCGATCCTGCGAAAATTGATTGAGGCTTCATCGGACATTGTGAAGCGCTCATACCATCCAGCAGGGGACCCACTCGAATTATTGGACGAAGCGGAGCAGAAGATATTCCAGATCGCCGAGCGCCGACTAAAAAAATCTTCCCTTTCGCTGACCAAGGCAGTGGCGGAAACATTCGAGATGCTTGAAAAAATCCATGGCCAGCGCGGTGGTGTCACCGGAGTAGCATCGGGTTTCACATATCTCGACAACCTCACAGGCGGGTTTCAGCAGTCAGATTTGATTATCATTGCAGGGAGACCGAGCCAAGGGAAGACCGCGCTTGCGCTGTCGATTGCACGTAACGCTGCCGTTGATCATGATGTTCCGATCGGAATCTTTAGTATCGAGATGGCGAGTCAACAGCTTGTCCTGCGGCTGCTGGCAGCGGAGGCGCGTGTCAATGCCCACGCCCTTCGGACAGGGCGATTATCAGATGAAGAGTGGCCCAAGTTGAGCACAAAGTGTCATAAACTTGCGGAAGCGAAAATCTTCATTGATGATACGGCGGCGCTTGGCATTCTTGAACTCCGTGCGAAAGCTCGTCGATTAAAGGCTGAGCATAACATTGGGATGGTCATCGTCGATTACCTTCAGCTCATGCAAGGGCCGAGGAATGCTGAGAACCGTGAAAAAGAAATCTCAATGATCTCTCGTTCGTTGAAGGCACTTGCGAAGGAACTCGCAACACCGGTCATCGCTCTCTCACAGCTCAGCCGTGCCGTAGAGGCACGGAGTGGCAGGCGGCCTGTGCTCTCCGATTTGAGAGAATCCGGCGCGATTGAGCAGGATGCCGACGTGGTGATCTTTGTCCATCGACCTGAGATCTACGGAGAGAGATTCCTCGATGACGGGCGAACACCAAGCGAAGGTCTTGCTGAGATTACTATTGGCAAGCAAAGGAACGGGCCCACTGGACAGATCCTCTTGAGCTTTATTAAGGAATACGCGAGGTTCGAAAACCTTGCGCTCATGCCCGAAGAAGCTGTCCCACCCTCTTTTGAGTCTGGAGGAACACCCTTCTAAACACACCACGCTCCGTTCTAGGCCGTGGCGCTACCAGATCGTAGAGACTTGTCTCTCGTTCTCCTGGGAAGAAGGCCTCTGAGTTTCCTCAGGTTCATCACGTCTTCGTGCATGTCCTCGCTCTTCGGCGTCTCGAGGATCTTTGGTACTTTCACAAAACGGGGATCGTTCATGAGAAATCGAAACGCGACGGTGCCAATCCTTCCCTTCCCGATGTGCTCATGACGATCAACGCGTGAACCAAGTTCTCGTTTCGAGTCATTGACGTGGAAGACAACGAGACGCTCGAGTCCGATGATGTCTTCGAACTCATCAAACGTTCTTTCATAGCCAGGTTCAGTAGTGATGTCGTAGCCAGCGGCAAATAAATGACAGGTGTCAATACAGACCCCCACACGCTCTTTCATTTCCAGCGCATCAATAATTTTCTTAAGGTGTTCAAATCGAAATCCGATGGCTGTCCCCTGTCCCGCAGTAACTTCGAGGACACTCATAACGTCATAGCCTTGAGTGCTCTCATGCAAAGTATTCAATGATTCGGCTACCCGTTCGATTCCCTCTTGTTCTCCCCGTTCCATGTGGGCCCCCGGATGGAATACAAGATATGGAATGCCCAAACGCTCACAGCGGTCAAGTTCGTCCTTGAAACCTCGCCGAGACTTCTTCAGAACGAGAGGATCTCTCGCGCAGAGATTAATGAGATAGGAGCTATGTGCAACGACAGGTCGGATTCTTGATTTCTTCTCAAGCCTTTTGTAGTTTTTGATGTCCTCTTCAGACAGCGGTTTGGCGGCCCACTGAGTATTGTTCTTAGTAAACAGTTGGATGGTCGTACATCCGATGCGCATCCCGCGCTCGTGTGCGGTGTGGATGCCGCCCTTGATGGACATATGTGCACCTAGAAGAACGCGGATACTCACGGATGTACGCGGATGCTCACAGATAAGTTAGGGGTAATGCACTGCCTTCGAGGAAAGAATATATGAACGAACTCATTCGACTGCAAGGGAAAAAGAACAAGCTGGTCATAGGATTGATGTCGGGCACGTCGGTGGACGGCATCGATGCTGTCCTGGTCCGGGTGAGCGGAAGTGGGAGCCGAACAACTTTCAAGCAGCTCGCATTTCGCACGTATGCATATACGAGTAGAGTACGCCAGCTAATCCTAAGAAACTCAGTAGCGGCTTCGAGTTCGGTCGAGGAAATCGCTCGCCTCAACTTTCTCCTCGGCGAGCTTTTCGCAGACGCAGCCGCCCATGTAGTGAAAAGTGCGGGTTACGGACTTTCTGATGTCGACCTCATTGGCTCGCACGGACAGACGATCCATCATCTTCCGCATCCTTGGAAATTCGTCGGGAAATCTATACGGGCCACGCTGCAAATTGCCGATCCCTCAGTGATTGCAAAACATACAGGAGTCCCAACAGTCGGGGACTTCCGTGTAGCGGATGTAGCACTCGACGGCCAGGGGGCACCGCTCGTGCCATACTTCGATTTCCTTGTGTTCCGGTCACGGACGAAGAGCCGTGGGCTTCTGAATATTGGCGGAATTGCAAACATCACTATTCTGCCAAAGAATTGCACGGTTGGCGATGTTCGAGCCTTCGATACAGGGCCGGGTAACATGGTCGTCGACGCATTGATGAAAAAGTTCTACCACAAGCCGTGCGATGAAGACGGGAAACTCGCGATGCAGGGAAAAACCTCTCAATCTCTCCTGCGAAAGCTAGCGGAACATCCCTTTGTAAGGAGAAGGCCACCGAAATCAACAGGTCGGGAAGAATTTGGAGGCAAGTTCGTTGCCCACATGCTTCTACTAGGATCGTCGCTTTCAAAGCTTGATCTTCTCGCGACAGCGACTGAGCTCACGGCGTACTGTGTCCATGAAAATTACAGGAGATTTATTGAGAAGAAAACCAAGCTTGATGAGCTCATCATTAGTGGTGGCGGTGCTCACAACAAGGCCATTATGCGTGGGCTGCAGAAGTATTTCAGCCCTGTACCGGTGAGGAGAATCGAAGATTACGGCATTTCCTCTGACGCAAAAGAAGCACTCTGCTTTGCCCTGCTCGCGAACGAAACCCTCGCAGGCAACCCCGGCAATGTGCCCTCAGTTACGGGAGCAAGTAAACCTACTATATTAGGGAAGATTTGCATCTGACGGTGGGGTCACTTTTTCGCTGCCAGCACCACATTGATTGCAACGACGTTCACAATATCATCAACACTACATCCGCGCGATAAGTCGAAACACGGTTTCCGCAGACCCTGAACAATTGGCCCGAAAGCTCTTGCCCCTCCCATCCGCTCTGCGATTTTATACCCGATGTTCCCTGAATTCAAATCTGGGAAAATAAGGACATTCGCATTCCCTTCGATGGGGCTCCCCGGACATTTCTGTTTTGCAACACTGGGAACAACAGCCGCGTCGAGCTGTAGTTCACCATCGATAACAAGATCCGGTAGTCTCTGTCGTACAAGTCCTGTTGCCCTCTGAACTTTTTCGACGGATGCGTGTTGGGCGCTCCCTTTTGTAGAAAACGAGAGCATTGCAACACGAGGTTGCTCGCCAGTGATTCTCTCGTGGTTCTCCGCAGTTGTGATGGCAATATCAGCAAGCTGCTCTGCTGTCGGATCAGGGACTACACCGCAGTCAGCAAAGGTGTAGACTCTCTCAGGAAAAACCATCAGGAAGAAACTTGAGGCAATGCCTACTCCTTCTGCGAGGCCAACAATCTGGATCCCTGCCCGCAGCACATCGGCCGTTGTTGATAGCGACCCAGCGATACTTCCATCAGCTAGTCCTCCGTGCACCATCATTGCGCCGAAGTACACGGGTTCCTTGATCATCGATTGAGCCTCAGTGAATTGTAGGCCTTTCGACTTTCGCAGATTGAAATAGATGTGCGAATAGTCGCTGAGCTTGTCGGATTTCTCAGGATCGATGATTTGGATCCCCGTAAGTCTTACGACGATCTTCTCAGCCTTTCTCCGTATCTCCTCATCAGCCCCGATGAGTGTTACTGTTGCAATCCCATCATCAGTGATAATCCGAGCGGCACGAATCACACGCTCATCGACTGCATCAGGAAGGACGACATGCCTTCGCAACTTTCGGGCTTTCGCTTTGATGTCCTGGATGATACTTTCTCTAGTCATTGGTGTTATATTGTATAGATGGTGCCAGATGAGAATGGCAGAATATACTTGATGGAGCGAACAGAATCAATGGAGAGAAACGCCGGTTCAGGTAAATTGTCCTCTTCTATGAGAATGTGACTAATTGTCAACGGCTTTAGGTTTTTGAGGAAAACTGCTCAAAATTGAATATTAAGATTAATTAATGTGCTTGGAAGGCTTGACTATCTGTCAGCGTATGATTATATTTTAAGTCCAAAAAACTGATTTTCTAGGAATGGCCTCTCCGAAACACATATACGTCGAGACGTATGGTTGCCAGATGAACGTGGCAGACTCGGAAGTGGTGATGAGTATCATGTACGACCGGGGCTACCGTATCACGAAAGATCTCTCACGGGCTGACGTCATTCTCGTGAACACTTGTAGCGTACGGGAGAATGCAGAGCAGCGCATTTTCGGCCGGCTTGGGCATTTCAAGCGATACAAGCATCAAAACCCCGGTGTGGTAATCGCTATTCTCGGCTGCATGGCGGAGCGCCTCCGCGCAAAGTTGATCGACGAGGAGAGTGTAGTGGATGTTGTAGTAGGCCCAGATGAATACCGGAAGCTTCCCAGCCTTGTTGAGGATGCCGCCAACGGCACGAAAGGAATTGCGGTCAAGCTTTCGCGAGTAGAGAACTATGACGATATTGTTCCGCTGCGGACTGATGGGATCTGCGCATGGATGTCTATCATGCGCGGCTGTGACAAGTTTTGCACGTTTTGCATTGTTCCATTCACGCGAGGGCGGGAACGGAGCCGGAGCGTTGCTAGCGTTGTGCGGGAGGTAGAGGAACTCTCTGCACGTGGATTCAAGGAGGTCACACTGCTTGGGCAAAATGTGAATTCCTTTCGGGACGGTGAGTATGATTTCGCGGATCTTCTCACATGGGTTGCGGCGATTGATCGGTCGATTCGTGTGCGGTTCACGACTTCGCATCCTCAGGATATGTCCGACAAGCTCATCGAAACAATAGCTCGCTACGAGAATATTTGCAACTATATTCATCTTCCCGTCCAGTCTGGCTCGGATCGTGTTCTCGGATTGATGAACAGGACGTATGACCGTAAGCACTACCTCAATCTGGTGAAAAAAATCAAAGCGGTAATTCCCGGTGTCAGCCTCTCGACTGACATCATTGCGGGGTTCCCGACGGAGACTGAGGATGACCATCGAATGACGCTCGATCTTCTCCAGGAGGTCCGATTTGATGGGGCATTCATGTTCAAGTATTCTCCTCGCGAGCACACTCCTGCATACCGGATGGGAGACGATGTTGCGGACGAAGTGAAAGTAAGGCGGCTGACTGAGATCATAGAACTCCAGCACCGAATTGCCCACGAGAACAACCAGTCACTCATAGGTCACAGAGTCGAGGTCATCGTTGAGGGTGAAAGCAAGAAGTCGGAGGACGAGTGGACAGGCAGGACAGAAACAAACAAAGTAGTAGTTTTTCCAAGAGGGAATTGTCGCACTGGTGAATATATTCGGGTGAATATCTCCCGAGCCACGTCGGCAACGCTCTTCGGGGAGCTAGTCAGTGAAGCCCAGAAGACCAAGTGTGTTGCTGAAAACGAAGAATCGATGTTTGTTCTCAAGCCTGTCACGAGCGCAGTAGGAAGAAGGCATGTATAGATCTCGACGCATTCTTCTCACTGGTACTCTTTCAGGAGCGTTGCTTCTTATTATACGCCACGCGCAAGGGCAGGAGTTGAGTGGGGGAGGGATCGAGAAGCGACTCGAAATGATCAAAAACGGCCAGATTGAAGAGGTGAAGGCGGAACTCCCTTCGCTTCTTACCAGGTATCAGAACCATCCTGGGGTGCTTTATCTACAAGGGGTGTTGACGAGCGATGGCACCGAGGCGGTAAAAATATTCCAGAGCGTCGTTGATAACTTTCCAAAGAGTGAATGGGCAGATAATGCTCTGTACAAAATCTATCAATATTACTATTCGCTTGGGTTGTACAAGACCGCCGCTCAGAAGTACGAACGTCTGAGGCAGAATTATCCGAATTCTCCATTCCTTGTCCAAGGGGAACCTCGTGGAACCGAACGAGAAGCAGAAGTGGCCGAGAAACCGAACTCAGTAGGCGAGCCAAATGGTGGGACGTTCGCGGTGCAGGTCGGTGCCTTTTCAACCGCTGAGAACGCAAACAAACAGAAAAGATTCTTTCACAACATTGGGCACTCGGTGGAGATTCTGAATAAGGTCAAGCGGGGCAGGAGCTACTACCTTGTGTGGATCGGGAACTTCAAAAGCTACGACGAAGCGCGAAAGGTCGGCAATGAGATAAAGGGGAAGTATAAGATTGAGCCGATCGTCGTTGAGCGATAGGAAAGAGAATGATACGATCGGATGAGAGGGGCGAAATGGAGAGAAAGGAATTCCAGGAACAGACAGGGATCATCGGCGAGTCCGTCGAGATCAGGGAGATCATTGACGTTGTTCTGCAGGTTGCGCCGGCTGATATCACCGTCCTCATCAGCGGTGAGAGCGGAACAGGGAAGGAACTCATCGCAAAGGCGCTCCATGCCGCAAGTCCGCGGGCAAATAAGATGCTCATCACGGTAAACTGCGGTGCGATTCCGGAGGGCATTATGGAGAGCGAGCTCTTCGGTCATGAAAAAGGTGCCTTCACTGGTGCAGCGGAGCTGCGGAAAGGATACTTCGAGATCGCAGACGGAGGGACTATTTTTCTTGATGAGATTGGGGAAATGCCTCTTGCTACACAGGTGAAGTTCCTGCGGGTTCTAGAGAACGGCGAGTTTATGCGAGTTGGTGCTTCAGTGCCGAGGAAGGCGGACGTACGTGTCATCGCGGCGACGAACAAGGACTTAGAGCGAGAAGTTCGAGACGGAAATTTCCGTGAAGATCTCTTCTATCGACTTCGATCAGTAAATATCCGCGTTCCTCCCTTGCGGGACCGCCGGGAAGACATCCCCCTCTTTTTCGAGATGTTCGTGCACGATTTCTGTGAGCGAAACGGATTGACCTTCGCGGGGATTACAGACGAAGCGATGCAGCTCCTCATAAACTATGACTGGCCTGGAAATATCCGAGAGCTCAAGAATGTCGTTGAGAGTATGCTTGTCATTGAGAGAGGAAAGCAGTTGGTGGCCGGGGACGTCAAAAAGCATCTAAGAGGGTATCGAGGGGACCACGAAGAGCGGAATTTACCCGTGTTTCTCAATCGAACGGCAGAGCAGGCTGAGCGTGAGTTAATCTACCGGGTCCTCGGTGAAATGAGAAGGGACATCCTCGAGGTGAAGAACCTGCTTGTGCGCCAGTTGTTACACTCAGCGCCAGTGCCCGCCGCAGCCGAGTATAGCGTTGAGGGAATTGAGGCAAGCGTCCAGGAGGCGGAAGACTCAATGGCCCTTGACGAGATGGAGCGAAAGATGATTGTCAGTGCACTGGACAAGTATCGTGGTAACCGTCGTCTTGCGGCTAAGGCGCTTCGAATCAGTGAGAGGACGCTTTACAGAAAAATTAAAGAGTTCGGACTTCCAAAATAAAGAAGGAGTTCGGGATCAACCATTTCAACTACTTATCGTTAAAGATTCTGTGCTGGACTGTAGTTCAAGGAACTGCTGCCTTCCTGTTAATCATTCATAGTGAGGGATGTGCGTATTCGTTTCGTGGTTCCTCTGTTCCTTCGCACATCAAGACGATTGCCATTCCGATTCTTGATGACCAAAGCGCGTTTGGTGAGGCAGGCCTACGGGAAAAGTTCACGAACACAGTCATCTCCCGGTTCATCAATGACAACACTCTTCAGATCACAGAAAGAAACACCGCCGACTCGATACTCGAGGGTGTCATCACATCTGTGAGGCCGGAACCTTCGGTTGTCGGGGGTGGAGAGCAAGTTCGGAAGTGGCGCATCACGATCACAGCGAAGCTTACCTACACAGACGTGAAACTTCACAAAAAAGTGTGGGATAAAGTTCTGTCGAACTGGGGAGATTATGAGTATACTGGGGGACTCTCCGGGCGAGCAGAAGGAATCCAACAGGCCATTAACAAGTTGGCGGAGGATATTCTTATTGAAACAGTCTCTGGCTGGTAAAGTGGCCCAACAACCTCTATCTATTGTTTACGAAACCGGAACAAACCTATGGTACCAATGATACTCATCATTTATTTCATCGCGCTCCTCATCCTTCTCCTCTTCGGATTCCAGGGGTTTATTATGGTGTATTACCATTTCAAGAATCGCACTCCTGAGGAGAATAGCGCTGGCACTCTCACCGAATACCCCAACATCACGGTCCAACTTCCGATCTACAATGAGATCTATGTCGTTGGGCGACTCATCAGAGCAACCTGTGGCATCAGATACCCGAAGGACAAGATGGAAATTCAAATCCTTGACGACTCAACTGATGAGACGTCGTTGGTGGCTGCGAAGATCGTGGAGGAGATGGCCTCGCGTGGTGTTGACATTAAACATATCCGGCGCGGAACTCGAGAAGGTTACAAAGCAGGCGCTCTCCGAGAGGGCCTGAAAGTCGCAAGCGGCGAGTTCATTGCGATCTTTGATGCTGATTTTGTTCCCAGGGAGGATTTTCTTCACCAGACTCTGCCATATTTTCTGCGCGACCCAAAAATCGGGATGGTACAAACGCGTTGGGAACATCTCAACACAGAGTACTCGCTTCTCACCCGAGCACAGGCCATGGCACTTGATGGTCATTTCGTGATCGAGCAAGCTGTTCGGAACCGAGCTGGATTCTTCATCAATTTCAACGGAACGGGTGGAATCTGGAGGAAAACTTGTATCGAGGATGCAGGGAACTGGCAGGACGATACACTGACTGAAGATCTCGATCTCAGCTATCGCGCACAGCTCCGTGGCTGGAAATTCAAGTTCCTGAGGGATGTCACATCCCCGGCAGAACTGCCCTCAGAGATCAATGCCCTGAAATCACAGCAGTTCCGCTGGACGAAGGGAGCAATTGAGACAGCGAAGAAGATTCTTCCTCTTGTTTGGAACTCTGACTTGCCACTGCGGATCAAGTTTCAGTCAACCTTCCATCTCACGAACAACATCGTTTTTCCCTTTATCCTCCTTGCGGGCATTCTCAACGTCCCCCTCGTTTACGTCAAGAATCACGGTGGCTACGAGACCTACTTCGCCTTGATGTCAATCTTTGTCATTGCTTTCATCGGATCTTTTCTCTTTTACACTATTTCACAGAAGGAGATCTATCCTGATTGGCGGCGGCGGCTTTTTCTCTTCCCTCTCTTCATGGCAGGGAGCATGGGATTTGCCGTTAACAACACGAAGGCAGTCATTGAAGGTCTCATCAGCAAGAAGAGAGAGTTTGTGAGAACGCCGAAGTATTGCATCGAGAAGAAAAGTGATGCATGGACAAACAAGAAATATGTCCCAACGAAATTCAGTCTCACATCCATCTTAGAGTTGCTTCTCGCACTGTATTGTTTCTTTGGGGTTCTCTCGTCTCTCTACTTTTCAGAGATTGCGGCGGTTCCGTTTCAATTGCTTTTCTGCCTTGGGTTTGGGTTTGTCTCGTTCCTTTCCATCAAGCATGCTTGGAGCGCGCGACAGCTCCGGCTCGTCCAAGAAAAATGACCATAGCTCCTGCTGAGTCATCTGCCGCCGAGATCGAGAATCTCGAGAACCGACTGAGATCGAACCCGCTCTCACCGGTGTTTGCACGACTTGCCAGTCTCTACCTCAGTGCAAATCGAGCGGAGGAAGCGCGTGAACTTTGTGAAAAAGGAATCACGCGCTATCCCGCATACGCTACTGCCCACCTTGTGCTCAGCAAGTGTTACTTCCAGCTCGCGAGACTTAGCGATGCGAAGAGGGAACTGAGCATGACCTTGAGTCTTCAACCCCGATGCGAAATTGCCCGAACCGTTCTCCGGGAAACAATACTTCGCTCAGCTGCTGAGATGGGAAAGGAAACTACCGTTGTCGATCAAGGCAATCAGGCAGGTCTGGAGCAGGCAGTGGGGGAAGCGGGAGTATTCACACTTTTACGCGGTGCATCTATAGGTGCGGAAGAGGAATTCTCTACTGCTGGTGTTTCCGATGAGATCGTTACACCGACCCTAGCAGAGATTTACGCGTCGCAAGGGGCGTATCGAGAAGCGATTCGGACCTACTTACTGCTAGCACGTAGGAAACCGGCAGAAAAAAAACAGTTCGAGCAGCGGATTAGAGAACTCGAGGAGAAATGGAGAGCGCTGGTGGCGCCGAGTTGAGTGGTAGAGATGAGTGTGAAAACACAAAAGCCAATCCGGGCTCACATCCCGAATTGGCTTTTGTCGCTCTGACCGGTAGCTACTACTGAAGCTTGTTTACAAATTTCGTGAGCTTTGATTTTTGATTTGCAGCGGTGTTCCGATGGATGATTCGCTTGGCGGCGAGCGAATCAAGAACGGAAACAGCGTTCAGGAGTGCTGCCTGTCCTTGGTCCTTCGTGGTTGCGCTTCGGACGCGTTGGATCGCCGTTTTCATCATCGACTTGTAGTGTCGGTTCTGCATTCTCCTGCGCGTACTACTTCGTACTCTCTTCACTGCTGATTTATGTTGTGCCATTTTCCCTTTTTGAAAGTTTTGTGTTTCAACGTCGAACTAATGTACGAATAATTTTTCTGCCAGTCAACGAAATTCCATTCTCACACTGTAACTGAAGATTTGCATGGTGAGGAGAATATGAATGAGGTTGAGGGTGCTTGCATTTCACACCGAGAGTCAATATATTCTCGGAGCAAAACTTCCTCTCCCCGCAGACGTGAGTTCGTAACCAATGCTCGATAGGATGCTTCATCTCAACTCGGGAGCCGCACTGGAGAGTGGGAAATTTCTCCGTGTGCTGAAAAGCATGTTACATGTAAAAAACGAACAGGTATCCGTGTGAATATCGTCGTTTGTGTCAATCATGTTCCAGATACGGAAGCACGGGTTAGGGTCGGTGAAGATGGGAAAACGATTGACAGGACAAACGTAAACTACATCCTGAATCCCTACGATGAGTTTGCGATCGAAGAGTGTCTGCGGCTTAAAGAAAAGTACGGCGGTGAGGTCATTGCTCTGTCTCTTGGCGGTGACAACTTCAAGGAAACATTGCGTAAAGCTCTCTCCATGGGGGTGGACAAGGCTTTTCTCCTCAAAGATGAATCGCCACGGGATTCATTCGCAGTCGCAAGGGCTCTCGCGAACACGATTAAGGAGCTTTCTCCCGACATCATTTTTTTCGGAAAGCAATCTATCGACTACGATAATTCTCAGGTGGGGACCATGGTAGCGGAGATGCTTGGGCTTCCCGCCGCTTCCGTTATCATCAAGTTGGAAATTTCTGGCGGGACAGCAATTGTGCAGAGGGAAATTGAAGGTGGACACGAGGTAGTTGAAGTGAAACTCCCTGCAGTGTTCTCAGCTCAGAAAGGTTTGAACGAACCGCGTTATCCTTCCTTGAAAGGGATCATGGCTGCAAAGGGCAAGCCCATTCAAGAGCGGCCCGCTCCACCTGTGGAGTCGAGAGTTGAGGTGTTATCAATGAGAAATCCACCGGGAAAGAATCCAGGTAGAATTGTTGGCACAGGTGTCTCGGCTGTTCCAGAACTTGTGCGCCTGCTACATGAGGAAGCGAAGGTGATATGACAATTTTTGGAATGTCCGTCTCGACTGAGTCGAGACGAGACCTCACCGGAGGCGGGCGGATTTCGGATCGTGGATTGTAAATCGGGAATTACTGACTGGCAGTCATTGTGCATTCTTAGTTTTCAATTCTTGCTTGATTTATGAAGATCCTTGTCTTCGCAGAGCAGCGGGAGAGTAAATTCAGGAAGTCAGCTTTCGAAGTGGCGAGGGCTGGCAAGACACTTGCAGATCAACTTGGTGGTGAAGTTGTTGGTGTGGTGATTGGCCACGGCGTCGAGGCCATCGCAGCGGAACTCGGTGGCTTCGGAGTCAAGAGGGTGGTCTTCGCCGATGATCCTCGTTTACAGTTCTATTCAGGCACCGCTTATGCAAGGATTCTGGCGGACCTTGTCAAGAGAGAAGATCCAACAGTCATTCTCGCCGCCGCGAGTGCCATGGGGAAGGACCTGGCTCCGCGCCTTGCCGTCAAGGTTGATGCAGGCTTGGCAGTAGACTGTGTTGCCTTACGAGTGGAGAGCGGAGAAATCATCTCCACGCGGCCTGTCTATGCAGGCAAGGCGTTCATCGATGTGAGAGTGAAATCAGCCGTGAAGATCTTCACGCTGCGACCCAATGTATTCACCGCCGGCGCTAGCAGTGCGGAACGAGCTCCCGTTGAAAAAGCATCCGTGGAACTTCGGGAGGAAGACTTCAGTTCACGAGTAAGAGAGCTCCACACGGGCGTCGGTCGTCCCGATGTGACGGAAGCAGAAATTGTTGTGTCGGGGGGGCGCGGTTTGAGGGGTCCGGAAAGCTTTCATGTCATCGAGGAACTTGCCGATGCCCTTGGAGCTGGAGTCGGGGCCTCGCGTGCAGTGGTCGATGCGGGGTGGCGACCCCACGATGAGCAAGTCGGTCAGACCGGAAAGACGGTTTCGCCAACATTGTATATTGCATGCGGCATTTCTGGAGCCGTTCAGCATTTGGCAGGGATGTCCTCCTCAAAGTGCATTGTTGCAATTAACAAGGATAAAGATGCGCCAATTTTCCAGATAGCTGATTATGGAATTGTAGGGGATGTTTTTGAAATCTTGCCATTGCTGACGCTCGAAGTGAAAAAGCTACTCGGAAAAGAGTAATCGTATTTTTCATTTGACTTTCTCTTTATTGTTTCTAAGATTAGTCTCGGGTAGCGCTATGCTTGCGGAGGCGCAGAGTTGTCGTAGAGGAAATGGAGGAGGTTTGTGGAGAAAGTCCAAGTGGACATTTTAGGTCTATCGACAAGTCCCGCGAGTGGAGGGGCTTATGCACTGATCCTGAAAGAGATGGGAGGGAACAGGCGCCTTCCAATTATCATCGGTGCCTTCGAGGCGCAATCGATCGCGCTAGAAATGGAGGGTATCAAACCACCTCGTCCATTAACCCACGATTTGATGAAAACCATCATCGATCGGATGGGGGTTGCTCTCTCTGAGGTAACCGTGCATGAGCTGAGAGACGGCACATTCTACGCGAAGATCAGTCTCGACTCCCAGGAGATTGATTCCCGCCCCAGCGATGCGATCGCCCTCGCTGTCCGCTACAGTGTTCCCATCTACGTGTCCGAGAAAGTCATGGAAGAAGCCTCCTTTGTGCCAGAACCGGAAGGCGAAGAAGGAGAAAAACTCGCCCCACCGACTCCTGAGAAGAAACCCGCAAATGTCAAAATGTCGAAGCTCGAAGCGCTCCACGTTCAGTTGAAAGAAGCTATCGAGAAAGAGGACTATGAGAAAGCTGCCCGCCTTCGTGATGAGATTCGAAAACTCTCCCCTGGCAATTAGCTTTGACTTCTGACGGTCGACGATCAGGACCTCCTTCTCATGCTCATAGGCTAAGCCTGTCCGTAAAGCCTGCGTCGTACAGTCTCTTTTCTTTCCTCCTCTTCCCCCTATTCGTTGAAGCGCAATCCCAGGACAATGCTGCGCGGATCTCTCAACTGATTGTCGAAGCCGATACATTCGCGGACAAAACCTTCGACAATAAAAAAGCGCTCGAAAAATATCAAGAAGCACTCTCGTTGGATTCCCTAAACTATGAGGTGCTCTGGAAGATAAGTCGCTCGTCCGTAATCATCGGTGAGCATCTGCCGGCGATTACCGACGAACAGAAGGAGGGACAGCTTCAAGCCTACGAGGAGGCCGTGCGATATGCTGAGAAAGCTATCTTGGTGAATCCGAACGGGTCGATGGGATATACTGAGCGAGCTGCAGCGAATAGCTGGGTAGCCCTTTTCAAGAACATCTGGAAATCTTCAGGGTTAATGAACGACATCAGAGAGGATTGCGGGAAGGCAATCGACCTCGATCCTAAAAATGCACAGGCGTACGATATTCTTGGCCGAGCACATCTGAGGTTGAGTCAAAGGATGAAGCTCTTTCGCTGGCCATTCGGCATTGCTTGGGGAAATACAGACGACGCAGCCCTGTATTTTGAGAAAGCTATTTCTATTCAACCGAACTTTATCTCATACCGCATCGACGCGGCGCGGGCACACATCGAAAACAAGGAATATCAAAAAGCCCGTGACCATCTTTCTGTTATTTCTACATTGCCCACCCTCAGCGAGGATGATGAGCGGCTGCGAAAGGAAGCGGCTGACCTTCTTGAGCAGATTAAAAACAAATGAAGGGCCAAAGGCTGCAGGAGATTCGCAAGGGGTAACTAGCTTCTGTGGACCAATCTCACCATCTCACTGACTGCGGCATGGAGACCCACGAAAACTGCGCGAGAAATAATGGCGTGTCCGATGCTTACTTCTTCGATCCCCTCAATTGAGGTGATAGGGTGGATGTTCGTGTAGTTGAGGCCGTGGCCTGCATTTACTCGTAATCCCAGAGATCGTCCGAGGCTCGCCATCTCACGTATATGGTTGAGATAACGAGCTGCCTCTTGCTCTCCGCGAGCGTTTGCATACTCTCCCGTGTGAATCTCTATGAAATCGGCACCAATTTTCGCGGCTGATTCGATTTGTTCGCGGAGTGGATCGACAAACAGGCTGACAGGGATTTTGTGTTTGTGAAGCTCGTTAATAGTTCGCCCGAGGTGCCGCTCGTTTTTTCTAACATTCAGGCCGCCCTCTGTGGTCAACTCTTGTCGTCGTTCGGGCACGAGCGTTGTGAGATCAGGATGAATCTTGATTGCTATTCCTATGATTTCCTTTGTCGCAGCCATCTCGAGGTCTAGCTTTGTCTTGGTGGTTTCCCGCAAAAGTCTGAGGTCCCGGTCACTGATGTGTCGACGATCTTCACGGAGATGGCAAACGATCCCCTCGGCACCGGCGAGTTCGCAGATCTGAGCAGCAGTGACGGGGTCTGGTTCAATGCCACCGCGGGCTTGCCGCAGGGTTGCAATGTGATCAATATTGACTGCAAGACGCATTGTGTTACCGCCTTCTCGCTTTTACGAGAATGTACAAAGATTTCTGGTGGACTTCAACTTCGATCTCTTGGACTACGCGTAACGCATCCTCTCGGGGGTTACTTTTACTGGAGCTACAATTCCTCAGGTCCTTGTGTGGGAGCGCGCGAGGAACACAAAAGCCCCTCTTTTGGAGGGGCTTTGGAAGTAGGTGAGTTCAACTTATTTTCGGAATTTGGCTTTCATAAGTTCCGCGATGAGCTGGTCCTTATTCGCCCGAGATATTTGTCGACCGAAGATTGAAAGTCCCTCAACCTGTCGTGCATAAGAGCGTAGTTGATGGACAGTCATTGCCTGGAGCTGCTGAAGATATTCTGCCTCGTTGTCGCTTAACTGCAACGGGGGTTGTTCTGTTGCCGTAACCGGCTCTTCTTTCTTCCCCACCTCTTCGTCCTTTTTTCTCTCTGGAATCTCCAAAGGAGAAGATGTAATTCCCAGTTCCCTTTCCAGTTCATCTTGGGTGATGCTGGCTTTGGCAAAGATGAGGTCTTCAATTCCGTCTGCTGGGCGTGGGATGACGTGCGATGAGATGAGTTCACCAACACGCTTCGCCGCTGCAGCGCCAGCATCGACTGCAGAACGGACTGCTGCGGTTTCTCCCACGACTTTGACAGTGATAAGTGCTGCGTCGACTCTCTCTTTCCCGATAAGTCGGACATTGGCGGCCTTCACCATCGCATCTGCAGCCTCTATGGCTCCAACGAGACCCTTGGTCTCAATAAGCCCCAGTGCGTACTCGAGCATAGGCACCTTGGTGTAGAGAGAAACGCCTTCTCATGTTCTGTGATGGAGGAAAAACGGAAGAGCCTCGAACTTGTAAACCTGTTACTTCGCTGCGGGTCGTTTGGGCAAGATCATTTCGACATCGCTGTGTGGCCGAGGGATCACGTGCACCGAGACGAGCTCGCCAACCCGCTGCGCAGCCGCGGCACCAGCGTCAGTGGCAGCCTTCACGGCTCCCACATCACCGCGCACCATAACGGTGACATACCCACCGCCGATAGTTTCCTTTCCTATGAGAGTCACCTTGGCGGCTTTCACCATAGCATCAGCAGCCTCGATGGAACCAACGAGCCCTTTTGTTTCTACCATACCAAGAGCATCGAGCGAGATGTCTGCCATAAGTTTTTCCTCCTGAATTTTGTCAGTACTTCAACAGTCTTGGGGGTGGCATGCTCCCGTAAATGCGTTGCAATATAAAGAACACCGTGTTCAATGTCAATAGTTTTCTATCCTCCGGCGTATTTGGGCAGGTTTGCCCTAGGTCACTGCCTGAAGTTTCACCACTTTGTTATGAAGGGAGCACTGAAGAGACGATCTGGGGTTTCTCTCGGTGGCGAGCTATGCTTTCGGCGGACTCTTGCTAAGTTTCGACCTGAAATATTCGAGAGTGGTCTTCAATCCAACACTACGCGGGACTCTTGGTTCCCAGTTGAGGATTGTCTTCGCCTTGGTGATATCTGGCTGGCGAACCTTTGGGTCGTCTTCAGGCAAGGGCCGAAAGAGAATTTTAGACTTTCCTCCGGTCAGGCCAATGATCTCTTTTGCGAGGTCGAGCATGGAGATTTCATCAGGGTTGCCGATGTTCACGGGCTCGCTGTGATTGCTCATGAGGAGTCGGTACACTCCTTCCACTAGATCGTCGACGTAACAGATACTGCGTGTTTGGCTTCCATCGCCGAATACCGTAACGTCCTCGCCTCGAATCGCTTGAGACATGAAAGCCGGAATGGCTCTTCCATCATCGATTCTCATTCGCGGTCCGTAGGTGTTAAAGATCCGTGCAATCCGAGTGTCGATGCCATGGTACCGATGGTACGCCATCGTCATTGCCTCGCCAAAACGTTTTGCCTCGTCGTAGACGCCCCGGACACCAATTGGGTTAACGTTGCCCCAGTAATGCTCGGGTTGCGGGTGAAGAAGTGGATCGCCGTAGACTTCCGATGTTGAGGCAAGGAGGTACCGTGCCCCTTTTGCTTTTGCGAGGCCAAGTGTCTTATGAGTGCCGAGTGAGCCAACTTTGAGCGTTTGAATGGGAAGCCTCTGGTAATCCATCGGGCTTGCCGGCGATGCGAAATGGAGGATGTAATCAACTTTTCCTTCGACATAGATGTATTCGGTAACGTTGTATTGAATGAACTGGAAATTCTTGTTCCCGAGAAGGTGAGCAATATTCTCCATACTTCCTGTGAGAAGATTATCTATACAGATGACTCTGTGTCCTTCGTGAGTAAGTCGGTCACAGAGATGCGAGCCAAGAAAGCCAGCTCCGCCGGTAATGACACTAACAGGTTGGGAGGTATTTGCCATGGCTAATTCTACTCAAGAGATAAAATGCTTTGTAATCGTGGAAGAGACAATCTCGAGGGTCAACAGAAATGAGGTTGAATTATCAATCCATTGTGTCCAGGAAAATACGTTTGCCAAGTTGTTTGAGGGACGTCTGAGCCGCCTCAAGGACTTGAACGACCCTTAAACCATCTGCAGCATCAGTGAGAGGAGGCGTGTTATTCCTGATGCAGTCAACAAAATGTTGGCATTCGAGTTTCAGCGGTTCGACCATTTTGATGTACGGGCTCACGACACTACCGCCTCGGATAGCGAGCGCTTCTCCGTACGAGGCATATTCTTTCGGTATCATAAATCCTTTATCATAGATTTTCACTTTCTCAGAGGGCTCCATATCATCGATGACGGCCATCTTCTTGCTCCCCACAATAGTGGTCTTTCGGATCTTGTGAGGATCTAGCCAGCTCACATGCAAATGCGCCATTCGACTGTTGTCAAATTCGATGTCTACAAAGACGACGTCTTCAATTCCCGGCTTGAGGTACGAACTCCCCGTTGACGAAACAGACAGAACTTTGTTGCCAACGTACATGAAGGCGGTGGAAATATCGTGTGGGGCAAGGCTTACGAGGGCATTTTCTGTGTCCCGGTAGATCCCAAGGTTAACGCGGGTGGAGTACATGTAATAGACATCACCCAGTTCTCCGCTCTCGATTATTTCAGCGACTCTTACGTAAGCCGGATGGTAACGCAATAGGTGTCCAACCATTACCATCTTCTTCTTCTGCGATGCTATGTCTACTATCTCTCGGGCTGAGCTCGCCGTCATTGACATTGGCTTTTCCACGAACACGTGTTTACCAGCTTCGAGGGCCAACTTCGCAAGCCGGCTGTGTTCTGTGGAGGGAGTTGCAATCACTATTGCATCAATCTCACTATCCTTCAATACTTCTCCATGGTTCGAGGTGAACACAGCCTGCGGATATTCCGAGCGCACTTTCTCCAGCATTTCAGGATTCTTGT
>CAYHSB010000009.1:0-19881 GCA_964359185.1 uncultured Chitinophagales bacterium | reverse complement strand
GATTGGCCGATTCTCAAATGGATTTCAGAGTTGTCAAGTCTTACCCGTAAGGCTTTTCTAAAAAAATCGAGGGCTGTTCCGTACTTTTTTGAGAGGAAATTTGACATGCCAAGGCGATAGTAAATCTCCTGCGCTTCTTTCCTATACTTAGCCTCGTTGCTTCCAATGAGATTCAAGACGTATTCGTATTCTCTCTGCTGCGCTTCTGTAGAATCCATCAGAGCATAGACGGTGGCAAGGTACATGTGGCCTTGAATATATTCCGGATTAATTTCAAGTGCTTTGTGAAGAGCCTGTGTGGCTTCTTCATATCGTTTCATCTGCATCAGGGAGAGAGCGAGATTCACATAGCTTGCGCCAGAGCGTGGGTCCGCATTGATTTTCTTGTGGTAGATTCGGATGGCATCATCATACCGCCTCGTCGACATGTAGAGCGCGGCAAGGTCGGCATATACATCGGTCATGGTCGAATCGAGGTTGAGTGTCGCTTCATAACTCTTGATTGCATTCGCCGTGTCTTTCAATGTACTGTAGGACTTACCCAGCTTCAGAAAATCGTCGGCTCTCACTCCATTCTTTTCTGATGGGGTAAGCTTAGTGAGGAACTCTATCGCTTTCGCGTAATTGCCCGCTTCGTAATACGATTGTCCGAGGAATCGTTTTACTTCGGCTCCGGAGGAATCGAGTTTGAATGCCGCTTCGAACGCTTTTGCAGCATCCTTGTATTCACGCCGAGCATAGAGTGCCCGCCCGAGGTTCATCTGCCCCTCGAAGGACGTTGGCTTCAGGGCAGTATAGTGACGAAAAGCATTCGCAGCATTGCTATACTGCTTTGCCGCATTATAAAGGATTCCAATGTCATTCCACGCTTCTGCATTTGTCGAGTCGATCGCGACAACTTCTTTCAGTTCCTTGATTGCCTCATTGTACTGCTTCGTTTTGAAGTAAGCCTTGGAGAGTTTGTAGCGAATCGCGCTTTTCGTGGGGACAAGGGCAACCGCCTTTTTATATTCTTCGATTGCAGCTGGAAGAACATTGAGCTTGGCATAGGCATCACCTATTGCGATGTACACCTCCGGCGAGTCAGGGCGAACCTCTCGAGCTTTTGTTAGGGTAAGGATTGCCTGGTCAAGAGAATCAAGGGCTAGATAGGTGACTCCAAGGGCAAAAAGGACGTCGAAGGAGTTTACCTCAAGTCTCGCCGCAGTTTTATAATTTGATAATGCCTCGGTCGGCTTCTTCTGCTGTGAGTAGACATCCCCGAGGGCTTTGTACGCCGGTCCAAAATCATCCTCGAATTTGATGGCATCACGAAGGTAGATCTCAGCAGAATCGAGTGATTTTCTTTGGGTGTATGCAAGCCCGAGATAGTAGTTTGCTTGGCCCGAACGTGGAGCGGATTTCAGAACCCGTTTGAGTGCAGCTATCGCATTATCGAGGTCTCCTTTTTGCAGGAGCGCCTTCCCTCGTTCGAGATCCTCTTGGCCAAAAGCGACACTTAAGCCGAGGAACAGAAGGAAAAGCACTGTGGAAACCCGTAGCTTATGCATGGCGTTCGTTATGGAGTTTCCGTTGAGGGTCGGGTCAAACGAACCTTTTGGGTTGTAGGGACCAAACCGTGGTTCTTGATGATCGTTTGGCCTGCAGCACTCGCCACATACGTGATAAACCCTGCCCCAAGACCAAAGCCTTTTTCACGGGAGAAGATGTAAATAGTTCGCCTCAGCGGGTAGAAACCTCGATAGATGTGGGCCTGTTCCGGCGCGAAGTACTTTACCTGCCTCCCGACTGAGTCGGTGAAGTATTGTTCTGTGCCGAGTTCTAAGACCTTCACGTTCGTGGAATCCTTTCCAAGCCAGCCATTTGCGACGAAACCAATCGCTTCAGGCCGATGCGCGGTGAGTTCTATTACTTGAGAGCTCGTGGAACAAGGGTAGAGCCTCGTTGTGAGCAATTCTCCCAATGCGACCTGTGTCTTGATCACTTCGTATGTGCTTGTATTTGGTCCGCCGATAGCGACAAAAATCCCGGGTGAGGCTCTCCCTTTCGGGGAAAGTTCTCTCCAGCTCCTTAATCTTCCCGTGACGATCTGACCAAGCTGGTTCAGGGAGAGCCGGTTTACCGGATTAGAAGAGTGGACAACCGCAGCGATGCCATCGTATGCTATTCGGATCGAGTCGACATAAAGCTCATACCTTCTGATGACGTCTTGCTCCTCACCGTTAAGGCTCCGCGCAGCCACAATTACCCTTGCCTCGTTATTGAGCAATTTGACGATCGCTTCGCGAGAAGTGGTTACGACGAGAGAAATGTGTGCGTTCTTATAGAGCCGATTGAACTCGTCGATGATTTCTTTGATGGGGGGTACAACTGACTCGGCCGTGTACACAACAAGACTGCCACTTGTTGGGCTCTCTCCCTCGTTAGGCCTGCAGCCGAGACCGGTCCATGCGAGAAACGCAAACCCCGCCGCAAGAGCAATGGGCAGTGCTATCTTACGGCAGTGGTTCCTCATCAGGTTTTCTAAATCGAAGGGAGACAAAACGGTATATCCCGTACAGCACAAAAACTACGCCCAACAGCACTCGATAGTTTGAAGGAATGTATGAGGGGATCAAAAGTCCGACGATGATCAGAACGCCTGCAAGAGATATTGTCGTCGAAGCTGCATACCCAAAGTAGCGGAGAAACTTCGCCACCGTCATGCGCTATTTTTTCAGCTGGAAGTTGAATGGCACGACGACCCATACAGTCACGGGTCCATTGTTCATCAGCGCAGGGGTGAACACCCATTGATGCACCGCGTCGAGCGCATACTGATTGAATATCTCCGCGTCCGACTTTAGGACCACGGCCTTCTTCACTCTTCCTTCCTTATCAACGAGTGCCTTGATGTAAACCTTGCCTTCGACTCCAGCTCTCTTTGCGATTTCCGGATAGGGTGGGGAGACTTTCTTTACTGGCTGAGGTTCCCGCTCCACCGGGATGAAAGCGTTGATGTCTGGTTCGTCTTCAACATTCATATCTGTCACGACGAGAGAGTCTCCTTTTCCTCCACCCGACCCAACGTCAACCGGCGCGGCCTGTGACATTTCTTGCTGGGTAGCGATCGTCTGTTCCGGCGAAACTTCTGCGTCAGGGACTGGCACAGGAATACCGACGGTCGGTTTTGCTACGGGTGCAGACACGGCCACTTGGGGGACCTGTTGAGCCAGCAAAGAGGGGGGAGGCGTGAGGTCAGTGTATTTTATGAGACGGAGTACAGGTATCCGTTCCTCGTCGCTGCCGAAGTGCGTCGCGCCGTAGTATGTAAAAAGGGCGATGAGATGGAACCCAATTCCAATGGCAAGCCCGATGCTAAAATACTTCTGGTACTTTCGTTTTAGCTCCGGTGCACCGTACTTCTCATTCGTTTGCTTTTCTGCCATTGTCGATTACCTCCTTTCACCAAGGACTTTGTGAGGAGCGGTTCTTATCCTGCTGCCTTTGCGACTTCTTTCCTGTCCTGGTCTAGCAATGGGGCAAGGCTGAATCGTCTCACATCAGCTAGATTGATTTCATCGAGCACGCTTACCATCGTGTTATACTTGCTTTTGCGGTCAACCTTCACGAGCGTGATGAGCTTCGGATTCTCTTGGTTCTTGTTCGTGAGGAATTTTCGCAGATCTCGTAACTCGATTTTTTGGGGGGCTTCAATTCCCATGTTCCAGTAGATCGAGTTGTCTTCCATGACGCGAAGTGTCAGAAGGTTCGACTCAGCTACCTCCACTTTCGTCTCACTCGGCGGAAGATTAATCTCCATGCTCTGCGGTTTACTGAATGCCGTTGTGAGCATGAAGAACGTGAGGAGCAAGAACGCGACATCAACCATCGGGGTCATATCGATACGAATCCCGAGGCGTCTCTTCATCTTGTGTTTCTTTTTATGTTTCCCGCGTGCTCTGGGAGATGCAGTGTCGACTGCTGCCATAGTAGATCTCCTCTATATATAATACAGGACGGGAGCGCGCTCAGTCGCTTTCCAGGTCCGTAATTAGATTGAAGCGGCTGATCTTCGTCTGCTCGAAGATGTCCATCACATCCATCACCGGCCCGTATTCACCTTCCCTGTCGCCTTTGATCACAAAGCGAAGCTTTGGGTTTGTGATGCGTGCCAAGACCAAGAGGTTTTTTAGCTCCGAGAGCTGCACGGGGACGCTCGCTTTCAGTTTCGCGTCTTCCCCGAACAATCGAACCCGAAGATTTTGCTGATCAACACTCATATAAATCCCACCGCCCTTACTCACCGTGATGATCGCAACGTCGGATTCTGGGAGCTTGATCGGCGAGTGGGACGATGGAAGGACGATCTCAACTTCCTCGATTGGCTTGAATTGCGTGGTGAGCATAAAGAAAGTGAGGAGAAGGAATGCAACATCGACCATTGGTGTCATGTCGATCTTTATACCAACCCGCCCTTTTTTGAATTTTGGCATCTCTGTTACCTCTTCTCACTTTCCGCCGCGTTCGGAGAGGATTTGGACGACGTTGTAGCTTGCCTCGTCAATCATGTAGGTGAAACTGTCCACCTTATTGACGAAGAAGTTGTAGGCGACAATTGCGACGATCGCAGCAAACAGGCCGCCCGCTGTATTGATGAGGGCCTCGGAAATTCCGATTGAAAGCTGGATCGCATCCGGTGCTCCCTGATGGGCAAGGGCACGGAACGCACGAATCATGCCGATCACCGTTCCGAGAAGGCCAACCATCGTAGCAATCGAAGCAATTGTCGACAAGGCGATGAGGTTCTTCTCAAGGAGTGGGGTTTCAAGCATCATCGCTTCCTCAATCGCACGCTGCACCTCCGCCATTTGCTTTTCCCCGGCGACCTTATTATCAGCGCTGATTTGTTTGTATCGTTCTAAGCCAGTGCGGATAATATTAGCACATGATCCACGCTGTTTGTTGCACGCCTCAATCGCGCTGGGCACCTTTCCTTCCATGAGGTTCTTCTGTACATTCCCGAGGAACACTGTGATCGAGCCTGTTCCGTGTGCTTTCCGCAGGGAGAACGTCCGTTCAAAGATGAAAGTGATGACCATGATCGACAGTGTCATCAACAGGCCGACGAGGGGTCCTCCATCGTAGATGAATTTCATCCCATATGCATCGTTTTCCGCACCCATGATAAAGTAGAAGATCGAGTACGAAACTGCCAAGGCGACTACCAGCAGGACGATGATAAAGACTGTCTGTTTCATTGCTCCTTGCTCCTCAGTGTAAGGTTGAACGATTAGTTAGACATGTCAAAATCAATATAGAAAACTCATCCTCAAGAATCAATACGTTCGAGTCCCCCCTTCCGCTATTTCGCAAAGCTTGCGATGGCATCCATCTGGCTATCAAGGACGTCAAAGACGAGCGTGAGCTTCGTAATCACGAAGATGTTTTTGATATTCTTATTCACGTTGCAAAGCTTAATCATTGCTCCTTGCTTCGAATAACTGGTGTGTGCTGAGACGAGTGTGCCGAGAGCAGTGCTGTTCAGATAATCAACCTTCCCAAGGTCGACCACTACCTTCTTGTGACCATCGGTGAGCAGCTTCGTGAGTGATTCTTTCAATTCGTCTGTTTCCTTTCCACCGATGAGGGAGCCTTTCGGCTCGAGGAGTACAATGTTGCCTTCACGCAGGTTGGTGACCTTAATTGCCATGGTTCTCCTTATTCACGTAAATGGTGGAGTAGAGCTTAGGTGTTGGTACAGGCTGGGTAAGAGCTTCCGCAGGCTCACCCAAGGCAGTTGATACCAGGCCACAAAGGGACGTTTCAATTTAAGGTTTTTTTTTCAAAAAGCAATCTCTCTGGGACTTTTTCCCTTACCCTCTCCCCCATTCTTATTGATGCCCAACCGGTCTGAAAGTTGCTCGCTCGATCCAAGCTCTGCAGTCAGGTTCCCCTGAAAAGCAATGGTTTCTGAGGGACATCTCGTTTTGGCGAATACTGTGTCCACTGCGGAATCGTACTCACATACAACTCTCAATAATTTCATAGAGATAGTGGGGGAGACCTAATCTTGTTTCTGATGATGTCAGTGAAATCTCGATTGAACGGTGAGAAAAACCCCTGCTTTTGCTTTTTTCTCATTTTTTGCTTAGTATCTTGCCTTGGTTTAGGTGTCATCGCTCGAAACGACTGTTCGGACATAACAGAATGGCGAGATACGCAACAAGTCGGCCGAGGGTCTTGGGTTGGTCACGCAGCGCTGCGATCCTCGACGGCGACTGGGGTACGAGCATCTGCTACGTCCTGGGTATTGCCTTCACGCTCGCCGGGTATAGCGGCGGGCTGCACCTCGGGGTAATGCTCATCCTGACTGCTTTAGTCTCCGTTAACTACATTACGATTTGCCGGCTCTATCCGAATGGCGGTGGAGTCTATAGTTCAGTCCGTCACCGTTCGCCCACCCTGGCAGTGATCGGCGCACTTCTCCTCGCCGCTGACTACATTGTGACGATTGCGCTCTCAGTCCTCGCTGCCTGCCATTACATCGGAGTTGATAATCCCCAGGCCTGGGCGATCGTGATTATTCTCAGCATCGGCATATTGAACTGGTTCGGTCCGCGGCATGCTGGCTCCGTTGCACTCTGGATCTCATTGGGGGCAATTGCTACCCTTCTTGTCATCATATTTGTCTCTGCGCCCACAGCAATCGTGAAGGCACAGCTCGCACCTCTCTCCGGGGGATTCCTTCACAATTGGGGAATCTTTGTCGGTATCATTCTCAGTATTTCGGGGATTGAGTCCGTTTCCAACATGACAGGGGTGATGCGCGATCCCTCGCGAACCTCACGCAACGCCATCCTCACTGTTCTAACGAAAGTTGTCGTCGCAACTGTGTTTCTCAGCCTCGCGATGTTTGCTATTCCGAACCTCCACGGGCACACGGAGGATATGATTCGATATCTTGGAGAGTATTATATCGGGGATTGGTTTGGGTATGCTGTAGGAATCATCCTCGGTATGCTGCTCATCTCAGCCGGCAATACAGCGGTGGCTGGACTTATTTCATTGCAGTTCCTCATGGCTGTTGACGGCGAGCTGCCGATCGAACTTCGGAGGTTGAACAGACATGGTGTCCCTCAAATCTCGCTCTTAATTGCAACGGGGCTTCCGATTGTTGTCCTCATGCTCATCCACGATATTTTGACCCTCTCCCAGCTCTATGCAATAGGAGTCGTCGGAGCGGTCCTCATCAACGTAGCGTCAACAGGGAGCGATCCCTCGCTGAGCCTGAAAGTGCGAGAGCGGATCTTCATGGTGATCTCCGCTGTTGTTCTTCTTGCTGTAGAAGCTTCCATCGCTATTGAGAAGCACAAGGCGCTAATCTTCGCATGTCTCATCATTGTCGTCGGGCTTGCCGCACGTGAGTTCTCGAGGCGTCGGAAGTTGTTGGTCCCGATACCCGAAGGCGTTGCCGCGGACGCCGGGTCTTTTCATGCGATGATGCCTTCATCCTCGACAAAGTCAAAGTTCCTTGTTGCATACAAAGAAGGCAAGGATAAGCTCCTCCGGTTCGCTGCTTCCGAGGCGAGGCAGTATGACGCAATGTTGTACGTTCTTCGGATCAAGGAGGTGTCTGTTGGTTTCTTGCCAGAAAACGTTCCAAATGGCACTCACGAAAACAATCATCGGATTGAAGAGATCTGTGAAGAGTATGGTGTCGAGTGTAAAGCCATCTCGATGATTAGCAACGAGGTTGGGTACACCATCGCCGAGAATGCAGCGATGCTGGGGGTCGATCGTGTCATTCTCGGCACGCCGAAACGCACGATGCTCGAGCGAGCCCTCAAGGCAAATGTCATCGATACTGTCTCGAATCTCTTGCCTGAGGAGATTCAGTTGGTAGTTTTCGCTGGGTAGCTGTTCATGATGAGGTCTACAATATCGGGTATGAAATCCTGGATGAGAGTTGCAAAATGGGAAGAGGAAAGTCTCCTATGAATATCTTGGTGACTGGCGGGACTGGCTTCTTAGGTCGCGCGCTGCTGAAGCGGTTGCTGGAGGAGAAACATAGCGTTGTGCTTCTCACCCGACATCCTGATGCGGTCAAAGACCTTGGCGGGGATTCTATAGAGATTGAACAATGGGATGGGAAGACAACCGACCCGTGGCTCCACCGCGTTGAAGGAGTCGATGGAGTGGTAAATCTCGCCGGAGAGTCAATTGGCGCAAAACGCTGGACTGAGGCTCGGAAGGCGAGCTTGGTCGGCAGCCGAATTGACGCAACAAGAGCAATTATCGCTGCCATTTCAAGAGCGAAGAAGAAACCTCGGGTTCTCGTCAACGCTTCAGCGGTCGGTTACTACGGGGACGTCAAAAGCGGAGACGTGACTGAAACCTATCCGAGGGGAAGTGACTTTCTTCCTGGTCTCTGTGATCAATGGGAGAAAGAAGCAGGGCGGGCGGAGGGATTGGGAGTGCGCGTGGTGATATTCCGGATTGGGATTGTTCTTGAGAAAGATGGTGGAGCCCTTCAGAGACTGATGCTGCCCTTCAAACTGTTTGTGGGAGGACCGCTCGGTTCTGGCCAGCAATGGTTCCCCTGGGTTCACCGTGATGATGTTGTCGATGCCATTCTCTTCGCCCTAAATAATCTGAATCTTTCAGGTGCTTACAACCTCGCTACTCCAGATCCCGTCACGATGAGAGAATTCTCCACTGCGCTCGGGAGAGCGATGCGGCGGCCCTCATGGGCGCCGGTGCCAGCGTTTGTGCTACGAGCTATGCTCGGAGAAATGTCTGGGACGGTTCTCACAGGTCAACGGGTTGTCCCGAGAAAGTTGCAAGAGGCTGGCTTTAGCTTTCGATATCCAAAACTTGACGGTGCCCTTGCAGCAATTCTGAGAAGATGAGATGAGCAACGCGATGGCGAATCTAAGCTATGGCCGGAGGCAAGAGAAATACTGAAGAGGCTCTCACAGGATGAGAATCCGCAAGTTCTCCTCAGGCGGTAGGGGCAGGTGATTGGACAGGCAGAAATACAGTGAAGGTACTTCCATGTCGGAGCTCGCTCTTAACCTCAATCTTCCCACCGTGTGCATCTGCGATCCACTTGGCTATGGATAGGCCAAGCCCGCTTCCACCCATCGCGCGTGACCGCGCCTTATCCACACGATAGAACCGATCAAAAATCTTGGAGATTTCTTCGAACGGGATACCAATCCCTGTGTCATGCACGGATACCGTTGCCATTCCATTCGATAGGCCTAGCTCGAGGGAAACATTCCCGTTCTCAGGCGTGTACTTGATAGCGTTGTCGATGAGGTTCAGGAGGAGTTGTCGTATGCGGACCTTGTCACCGGGAACACTAACCTTGTCCGCTTTCTGGAGCGTCACGGTGATATGTTTTTTCTCCGCAAGCACCTCGCTATCCTCATAGAGATCGTGAAGGACTTCGTCAAGAAGGAAAATCTCACGTTGAAGTTCCACGCGTCCGAGATCGGCCTTTGAGAGCGTGAGAAGGTTCTCAACGATGGCGGACATACGAATGACTTCTTCGAGGTTGCTAGCGAGGATCCGGCGATATTCTTCAGGAGTTTTCTCGCTGTGAAGCGAGAGTTCCACTTCGCCGCGCATGATTGTGAGTGGAGTCCGGAGTTCGTGTGAGGCGTCGATGGAAAACTGTTTGATCTGGTCGAAAGAGCTTCGCAGCCGCGCGATCATGTCGTTAAACGTCTGAGCGAGCCGTCCGAGTTCGTCGTTAACGCCGGAGTGCCGGATGGTTTGGTTCAGATTTTGCGCAGTGATGTCTCGCGCCGTTTTCGTCATCTCGTCCACAGGCTTCAAGGATTTGTTGGCCAGGAACCATCCGAGCGCTATCGAGAGTAAAACGGCGATGGGTGCAAGGATGAGGAAATGGGAAAAGAGGTTGTCGAGGACTTCATTGAGTTCCTCGAGAGGATAGGCGACATAAATCTTCATCCGCTCGTTTTGTGTGACAGCGAGGCGCAACGACACGTTTCTGAATTCGGAAGTATTAACAAGAAGGATACGGTTAAAGGGGATCTCTGGATAGAAGAGGCTGTCGTTTCCTAAGGTTGGGGATTTGTACAGTTTTCTTCCACGAGTATCAGTGATCTGGATAAACTGCTTCTTTGGGTTAAGGAGCGTGTGTTCATAGATTTGATTCCAGGCTTCATCCGTCGGTCCGATCTCTTCCTCCTCAGACTTCATTTCCTTGAGAGTCGTGTCCTTTGGGACCACGGGAGGAGGAGTTCTCCTCTTTGGAAGTTTCTTAGCGAGGATCTCGTTCAACCATTTGACTTCGTTTTTCAGAGAACGGTCGAGGTTTTCCGATAGGGTGTTGCTCGTCGAATAGTATGCGGTGAGCCCAAAGGAGATGAGGGTCACGCTTACCACAAGGCTATACCATGCCGTGAGCTTTGTGCGAATCGAGCGGAAAAACATAGACTAATCCTCTTTCATAATGTACCCAACCCCACGGACTGTGTGAAAGAGCTTCTTGTCAAATCCATCGTCGATCTTACTCCGCAGATGGTTGATATACACGTCGATGATGTTCGTCCCTGTGTCAAAGTTGTAACCCCAGATATGCTCGGAAATCACCGTCCGGGAAAGGACCTTATTCTTATTCCTCATGAAATATTCGAGGAGGGCATATTCCCTTGTCGTTAAATCAATGGCCTTATTCTGGCGCGTCACCTTGCGCCTGAGGGGATTGAGGGTAACATCTCCAACGCGAACGATGGCTGCCTGAGTACTACTGCCACGGCGAATGAGGGATCGGACCCGAGCAAGGAGCTCCGTGATGGCGAATGGTTTCGTCAGGTAGTCGTCCGCTCCGCCATCGAGTCCCTTTACTCTGTCTTCAACTGATGTCTTTGCGGTGAGAAGGAGTACGGGAGTTGAGGCTTTCTTCTTGCGCAGACTCTTCAAGACATCAAGTCCATCTTTCTTAGGGAGGAGAATATCGAGAATGACAAGATCAAAGTCACCTTCGAGGGCGAGCGACTCTCCCTGTTCTCCGTCGTATGCAATCTCTACCGAAAAGTTCTCCCTCTCGAGCGCGTCCTTGACGAGGTCAGCCACCTTTTTTTCATCTTCTACGTAGAGGACTTTCATTGAGTAATATTACATTTTTTTGTCGAAAATATCAAATGGAAAATCTTTGATTCCATCTCAATTTTGGTTATATTTGTTGAGTCAATCCCATTCTGTATGCAACGAACACTTCTTTTCCCTATCGTCGCTGTAATCTTCCTCGCTGGGTGCAGCATTCAAACAATCGCGCTTCGCTCGACGGGAGCCCTTGTCGACTATGGTCTCGAAGCGATTAATGAGGAGTCTGATCTCCCACTTGCTGAACAGAGCATTGCATCAAACCTTAAACTCCTTGAAGGGTTGCTCAAGGGAGATCCCGAAAATGCGCATCTCTTGCTGCTTGCCTCTCGCGGGTACAGCAGTTTTGCGCTCGGATTTGCGGAAGACGATTCTCCTGAACGAGGCCGGGTGTTTTACCTCCGGGCTCGTGATTACGGGCTGAGAATCCTCACGCAGCGAAACGGCTTCGCACAGGCGTGGGACAAAGACCTTGATTCTTTCCAACAAGCCTTGTCAGCGTTAAATGCTGACGATGTTCCGGCAATCTTCTGGACGGCAAACGGATGGGGAAACTATATCAGGCTGACGCTCACCGAGCCAGCAGCGATTGCTGACCTCCCGAAGGTTGAGGCCCTCCTGAGATTCGTCCTAGAGAAAGACGAGACATATTTTTTTGCGAGCGCTCACCTCGCCATGGGGACGCTTCTCGGATCTCGTCCGAAACTCCTGGGCGGTAATCCAGAGAAAGCCCGAGAGCATTTTGAGCGATGCCTTGAGATCACAACAGGAAAATTTCTTATGGCCTATGTCTACTACGCGATGGCGTACGCTGTACAAACCCAGAACAAGGAATTGTTCTCGAGTCTCCTCCACAAGGTCGACGACGCGTCTCTCGATGTTCTTCCAGAACAGCGTCTCGCAAATTCCATTGCAAAGAAGAAAGCGGAAAAATTGATGGCAAAATTATCAGATCTATTCGAATGAACTCGAAGCTGACAACCTTTCTCTTCTCCCTCTTGGCATTCTTTTCCTCGACGGTATATTCCCAGGAGCACCTCATCAAGTTTGCCACACTGGCACCAGAGGGTAGCACCTGGCTGAATGTGATGAAAGAGTATGATGCCGCTGTGCGCAAGGAGAGTGGCGGGCGACTCGGGTTTAAGATCTTTTCAAGCGGAGTGGCAGGCGACGAAAGGGACGTTTTGAGGAAAATTCGACTCGGTCAGTTTCAATCTGCAGGTTTCACAGGCGTTGGGCTGGGGGAAATCGCGCCGAAAGTGCGAGTCCTCGACTCACCATTTCTCTTCGAAAACTATGATGAAGTGGATGAGGTATACAAGATTTTCGACAAGGAGTTCACGCAGGCCTTCGAGGAGAATGGATTTGTTCTTCTCGGGTGGGCAGAGGTGGGATTCGTCTACATCTTCAGCAAGTCACCAATTCTCGAAGCAGAAGATGTGAAGAAAAACAAGCTGTGGATTTGGGAGGGCGATCCGATCGCAGAGGCTGCGCTCAAATCCCTTGGTGTTTCACCCATCCCCCTCCCCATTACGGATGTCCTTACTTCCCTCCAGACTGGTTTGATTAATGCCGTCTACACGTCGCCTCTGGCAGCCATCGCCTTACAATGGTTCACACGGGTGAAGTACATGCTCAACCTCCCGCTTGCAGATGCGGCAGGCGCAGTTGTTATCTCGAAGAAAAAATTTGACGGACTCCCCCCAGATCTCAGAGAAATGCTTGTCCGAAACGGTCGGAGATACATGGAGAAACTTACTCGTCTCAGCAGGGAAGATAATCGGAAGTCCATCGAGACCCTAAAGAAAAATGGGGTGCAAATAATGGCACCCCCCTCCGCAGAGAAAGTTCGAGAATACCTTGCTGTCGGACAGCGGGCACGCCGGATGCTCGTCGGGAGATTGTACAGTGAGGAATTCCTTGCCCGCGTTGAAAAGGCCGTTCTCGACTTTCGTGCCCACCAGAAACATCCCAAATGAAGCTTCTGAGGCGTGTTGACCGCGCGATAGCGACTGCCGAGACAGCACTGCTTGTGTTCCTTCTCAGCATCATGATCCTCCTGGATTTCACTCAGGTAATTCTCCGGAACTTCTTTTCTTCTGGCATTATCTGGGCAGACACCTTCCTCCGACAGATGGTTCTCTGGGTCGCATTTTTTGGTGCCTCTCTCGCGGTCCAGGAACGAAAGCACATCAATATTGATGTGCTGACGCGCTTCATGCCTGAGCGAAGCAAAAGAGTCTCACGTCTCGCGACTGATTTCTTTGCTGCACTCGTTTGTTTTGCTTTCTTCAAGGCGTCTATAACATTTGTAACGAGTGAGATGGTCCAGCGAACAACGATTTTCCTAGACATTCCCACATGGTATTTTCAGCTGATCATTCCAGTCGGTTACGGGATGCTCTGCTTTCGGTTCCTCGTCAAGGTCATCGATGACATGCTCGAATTGAAGCGAGGCGTTATTCCACAAGAGACGGTGCCCTGATGGAAGGTATTCTCATCGGATTGCTTCTTGCCCTTGTTGCCCTCCTCGGTGCACCGCTCTTTGCCATCATTGGTGCTGTGACGCTCATTGCGTTTTCATTTGCTCAGACGGATTCCTCGATCGCAATCGTCGAGTTGTATCGGATCACGAGTCAATCAGTCCTGATCGCGATCCCTCTCTTCACGTTTGCCGGATACATTCTCGCGGAAAGCCAGACGCCGAAGCGTCTCGTTAACCTCTCGCGGGCGCTCCTCGGGTGGATGCCCGGTGGTTTGGCGGTAGTGGTGCTTGTCTCGTGCGCCGTCTTCACAGCTTTTACGGGGGCTTCAGGGGTTACAATTGTTGCTCTTGGTGGCCTCCTATACCCCGTGCTCATTCAGGAAAAATATCCTGAGTCTTTCTCGCTGGGTTTGGTTACGACGTCCGGTAGTTTGGGCTTGCTCTTCCCGCCGAGTCTGCCTCTGATCCTCTATGCCATGGTTGCCTCATTGATCTCTGCTCAGTCTGGTTCCCTGTCAATCGTTAGTGTTAATCAGCTTTTCATCGCGGGAGTTCTACCGGGGATTTTGCTGGTCGCGGCGCTTTCCCTCTATAGCATTCGGAAAGGCATTGCAGCGAAGGTGCCACGGATACCCTTTTCTTGGTCGAACGTATGGAGTGCGGTGCGTGCCGCAGCCTGGGAGCTTCCGCTTCCTTTTGTCATCATCGGAGGGATTTACGGTGGATTCTTTACAGCCACTGAAGCGGCTGCGATCACAGCTTTCTACGTCTTCATCGTCGAGGTCTTCATCTATCGAGATCTCTCGTTGATGCGCGATGTCCCACGCGTAATGCGTGACAGCATGCTCCTTGTTGGCGCTATCATTGTCATCATCGGGAGTGCGCTTGGGTTGACGAACTATCTCATCATCGAAGAAGTGCCCCAGAAACTTTTCCAGTTTATTCAGGCTTACATTTCGAGCAAAGCTGTCTTCCTCATTCTTCTCAATATCTTTCTCCTTCTTGTTGGCATGATGATGGATATTTTTTCAGCAATCATCGTTGTTGTTCCCCTTATCATTCCTATTGCGCGGAATTTCGGAGTCGATCCGATTCACCTTGGCATCATCTTTCTCGCAAATCTCGAGATCGGCTATCTGACTCCTCCTGTTGGTCTCAATCTTTTCATCTCAAGTTTTCGTTTCCAGAAGTCGATTGCACGAGTCACGCTGGCTACGCTTCCATACATCGGGATTCTTCTCATCGTTCTTCTCATTATCACGTATGTACCTGATTTGAGTCTTCTGCTTACTCGCCTTTTTCGCGTCATGTAAGTACTGATATGTTCATAGCGAACCTGTCTAGGGGAAGGATCACGCTCTTGACTCTTTTCGTTTTTTTGTATACATTTTTTGAGTTTCGAGACTGAAACCGACAACAAGGCCCTTCTACGGAGGTATTGGAAGTCGATATTTGTCAGCTTCCTGCCGGCAGTGACTTGAGAGCAACTCATGAAAATTGATATCTCCGGCCTCTCCGAAGGGCTTCATCAGTACACACTCACTGCTGAACCGAGTGAAATCGGCCTTGGTGAACAGTTTCGCGAGACCGTGCGTGTTTTTCTCACCCTCGATAAGAGCAATCGGCAAATCCATACGAAGGTGCGGGTTGAAACCGTAGGAAGCTTCTGCTGCGATCGATGCATCGATGAATTTACGAGACAGGTGAGATACGCTTATCAGATGTTTTATACTTCTGAAGAGGTTGACCAGGGACTCTGCGAAGTTGATGAGGTACAGTTTGTATCGCCCGATGTGCGTGAAATTGATATTGGAGATGATGTGCGGCAGATTGTCATGCTGGCTATTCCGCAGAAGCTCTTGTGTAAAGAATCCTGTGCGGGCCTCTGCCCGCGCTGCGGTTGGAATCTTAATCGCGGGCGCTGCAGTTGTAGAGTCGAAGAGGTTGACCCGCGGTGGGACAAGCTCCGAGGTTTACTGGACTATCAATGAGATGTGAAAAGAATCGGAGGAAGTAAGGTTCTATGCCAAATCCTAAACGTCGGCATTCCAAAGCACGGCGAGACAAACGACGAACCCATTACAAGGCTACGGCACCCTCGGTCGGTGAATGCCCGAACTGTCACGAACCGAAGCTTCTGCATCGGGCCTGTCCGAATTGTGGGTATTACAATGGGCGCTCCATAATAATACCGAAAGAGAGCTAAACCGACCACTGCGGTCGCCTCTTTCACTCGTCCTCAAGTTTCTTCGTCTTTATCCCAACCAAGGTCAGAACAATCTTCTCAGAAGGAACAATCGAAGAATCTGTGGAGGCTCAGACGAAGTTGAAGATCGCTCTTGATGCCATGGGGGGTGATTACGCGCCGCAGAACACCGTGGCGGGGGCTCTTGAGGCATTGCGTCAGACGAAGAACCGGTTTTCTATTGTCCTCGTTGGCCACGAAGATGCAATCAATGAGGAACTTCGGAAGCACCGAGCAAATGGGACGACACACTCGGTGGTTCACGCCTCCGAAGTCATTACCTTTGACGATACACCCACCGCTGCCTTGAAAACAAAGAAGCAATCGTCCATCGTTGTAGGTATGAATCTTCATAAAGAAGGAAAGGTGGACGCGTTCGTCAGTGCTGGAAACACGGGCGCAGTTCTCTCTGCCTCAACCCTCATCCTCGGTCGCATCGAGGGAGTGGGACGCCCAACGATCGGTGCCTTCTTCCCAAGTGAACGCGGCGTGTGTCTCCTTCTTGACGCTGGAGCAAACGTCGATTGCCGGCCTCAGCAGCTCCTCGAGTTTGCCATAATGGGAAGCATCTACGCTCGCCAAGTATTTCACTATGAGAACCCTACCGTGGGTTTGCTCAACGTCGGGGAGGAGCCTTCGAAAGGGGGCGCTCAAGTACAGGAGGCGTTTCATCTCCTCTCCCAGAGCAACCTGAACTTTGTAGGCAACATAGAAGGCCGTGACATCCTGAAGGGCAAAGCGCAGGTTATGGTTTGCGATGGATTCGTTGGGAATGTTGTTCTCAAGTTTGGGGAGAGTGTCATTGGTTTGTTGCGAAAGAGGCTCGTTGAATATGCCAGTGAGGGCTTCCTCAAAAAGGTCCGCGCTGGCATCGCGTATAGCGCGCTGAAAAAGATCATGAGAGACTTCGACTATCAAGAGTTTGGCGGAGTCCCAGTCCTTGGTGTACAGGGAGTTTGCATCATTGGTCACGGTCAATCGACCCCAAAAGCAATTCGGAACATGATTCTCCGAGCCGAAGAGATGGCTCTTCAGGATATCAACGTGCAGATCCGGAATGCCCTCCGATCTGCTGCCTAGGAGTGACATGGCAGAGAACATGTTGAAAAGACGCGCTACGATTACTGCTGTAGGACACTACGTTCCCGAGAAAATCCTCTCGAATCAAGACCTCGAGAAGATGGTTGACACTACTGACAAGTGGATCCAGGAAAGGACAGGCATCGTCGAGCGTCGGATCTTGGAGAAAGGGGCGACATCCGATCTCGCGGTGAAAGCTGTTGAGCACCTTCTTGCGAACCGGGGCATCGGCGCGGAGGAAATTGAGGTCATCATCGTGGCGACGGTGACGCCAGACATGCTCTTCCCGGCGACCGCTTGTCTTGTGCAGGACCGCATAGGTGCTAAGAGGGCGTGGGGGTTTGACCTCTCGGCTGCTTGTTCAGGATTCGTGTTCGCCATCGTCACAGGTGTACAATTCATCGAGAGTGGAGCATACAAGAAAGTCCTCGTTATCGGGGCGGACAAAATGAGTGCAATCACCGATTATACAGATCGGAGCCAGGCCATACTCTTTGGCGATGCTGGTGCGGCTGTTCTACTCGAGCCGTGCGAGGACCCAGCGTTCGGGATTCTCGATCATGTTCTGTATGTCGATGGATCTGGTGCTCCTTATCTCTACCAAAAAGGAGGGGGGAGCTTATATCCGCCGACTCACGAGACCGTCGACCAGAAGATGCATTATCTCTACCAAGATGGCAAGGCAGTCTTCAAAGTGGCAGTGGTGGGCATGGCAGACATCTCCGTCGAGATCATGAAGCGGAATAATCTCACCGGCGCAGACGTAGACTGGTTCGTTCCGCATCAAGCGAACAAAAGGATCATTGATGCTTGTGCCCATCGGATGGGCCTCGACCCGTCGAAAGTCATGATCAATATCGATCGCTATGGCAACACGACCGCAGCGACTATTCCGCTCTGTCTGTCGGAGTGGTGGCAGTGCGGGAAATTGAGGAAGGGACACTCGGTTATCCTCTCTAGTTTCGGAGCCGGTTATACATGGGGGGCAGTTCTTTTGCGGTGGTCGGTCGAGAACCCGACGAAGTAGAGGTTCGACACAGTCGGCCCGTAGATGATCTAACTCAATTGATGCGAATCTTTTTCATGTCACCATGATTCAAAAGCTTGCCTTTGTTTTCCCTGGCCAGGGGTCACAATATGTGGGGATGGGGAAGGATGTCTGGGAGAAAAGCGACACGGCACGAGAGTTCTTTGAAAGAGCGGATCGACTCCTGAGTTTCAATCTCCACAAGATTTGTTTTGATGGACCTGAGCAGGAACTCAGACAGACGAAAAACACACAGCCTGCTATCTTCTTGCACAGTCTTGCTCTCACAAATCTTTTGAAAGATGAAAGGGCAGTGGCCGCGGCGGGCCATTCACTTGGAGAGTACACTGCGCTGGTCTATGCTGGTGCAATGACCTTCGAAGATGGACTTCGGCTCGTCCGGCTGAGGGCGGAACTAATGCAACAAGCTTGTGATGAGCAGCCTGGAACCATGGCAGCAATCATCGGACTGGATCCTAAAGTCGTCGGTGAGGTGTGCCGTCAGGCGTGGACCTCTGGCGTTGTTCAAGCTGCAAACTACAATTCGCCGGGACAGGTGGTAATATCAGGATCTGTCTCCGGCGTTCGTAAGGCAATGGAAATAGCGAAGGAGCGCGGTGCTCGACTGGTGAAAGAACTCGTCGTCAGCGGCGCGTTCCATTCACCGCTCATGGAAAGCGCAACTGAGGGCTTGAAGAGTGCAATTGAACACACAAAGATTCGCGAGGCGCGGATTTCTGTGTACATGAACGCTACGGCAGCTCCAGCGAGGCAACCAGATGAGATTCGGTCAGCCCTTGTACAACAACTCACGAGTGCGGTTAGATGGGAGGAGTCGGTCCGAAATATGATTACCGATGGCGTAGCGATGTTCGTCGAGGTGGGACCGGGGAAGGTTCTCCAGGGGCTCATCAAGAGGGTAAGTCCAGATATTGAAGTCGCGGGAATCGAACGGCTGGAAGACTTGCCTGTGACTGAAAACACATCAAATTGAACAGTGAATGCTTCCTCCTGGATTGATAGATCTGAATGGAAAGGTTGCTCTCGTTACAGGTGGCTCGCGGGGGATCGGGAAAGCAATCGTTACGATCCTGGCGAATACTGGTGCAGCCGTGGCCTTTACCTATCGCCAGTCTACAGCGGCAGCTGAGGAGCTTATCAAGGAATTAGTGAAGGACGGACGAAGGATTGCGGCCTACCAGTCGGACGCGTCGCTTTTTGACGATGCAAAAGGAGTTATGGAAAAAGTTGTCAGTGAATTCAAACGGCTCGACATCCTCGTGAACAACGCTGGGATCAACCGCGATAATCTGCTTCTCCGCATGACTGAAGAGGACTGGGACGAAGTCATTGATACAAATTTGAAGAGCGTCTTCAATTTCACGAAAGCAGCCTGTCGTCAGATGATCAGTCAGCGCTCCGGGAAGATTATTAATGTGACGTCTGTCGTCGCGCTCATGGGCAACGCAGGTCAAGGAAACTACGCAGCGTCGAAGGCGGGCATCGTCGGCTTCACAAAATCGATTGCAAAGGAACTCGCATCACGGAACATTCAGGTGAACGCCGTGGCACCGGGCTACATTGATACTGAAATGACGCTGAGTCTCAACGAAGCTCAGCGAAAGGCCATCACGGATTTCATCCCGCTGAAGAGGACTGGAAAGCCTGAGGAGGTCGCCGAAATGGTCGCTTTTCTCGCATCGTCTGGTTCCGATTACATGACGGGGCAGGTGATCTGCGTCGACGGCGGTCTGACGGCATGACGGTGCACGAGCAAAAAACTTCAGCACCGGTTACAGAACATTCAACTCACACACTTAAAGGAGGTTCGTACAATGGCTGACATAGGAGCTAAGGTGAAGGAAATCGTCGTGAACAAGCTCGGTGTGGATGAAGCACAGGTTACACCTGAAGCTTCCTTCATCA
>CAYHSB010000008.1:0-22131 GCA_964359185.1 uncultured Chitinophagales bacterium | reverse complement strand
CATCAGCCGATCCCGTACAACCTTCGCGACGATTGAAGCAGCAGCGATGGAGAAAACCTTAGCATCACCATGAACGATGGTTTCGTAAGGAACCGAACTGTCTCGAAAGTAATTGCCATCTACCAGTACACGGTCAGGTCGCAAGGAAAGCTGCGCGACGGCATTCTTCATTGCTAGGAGCGAAGCCTCACGCACATTGATCGCATCGATCACCCGTTCGTCGACAATGCCTACGCCCACACTCAAAGCGTGCTCCTGAATCTTTCCGAACAACTCGTCTCGCTTCCTTGGCGACAACTTTTTCGAATCGTTGATCCCAGAAATCCAGGCATCTTTTGGAAAAATCACCGCCGCGGCCACAACTGGTCCCGCAAGCGGCCCACGACCAGCTTCGTCTACACCTGCAACGTACTCCACTCCATGACTCCAGAGCTGACGTTCCCGAGCGAGCAACCGAGCAAGCCTAGCTCGCTCACCCATCTGACGCCTCTGAGGGATCTTTCGACCTCGGGTCAGGCTGTGACGCTGTTTCATCAAACTGATAGTTTAAAACTGGTTGAAGATCGCAAAGTGAATCTTGCCAGAGCTAAACGTGTCGCCACGTCCGAGAGCATAGCTCACGCCAAGAAGGCCGAGCGATGTGTCCACGCGAAATCCAATGCCATAACCAACCTTCAGCGCCTCAGAAGAAAGAACGCCGCGCCGCTCGTCGGCCGGACGGAAGTAGTAACCCGTGTCGAGAAACCCGTAGAGGAACGAGCGACGTCCCATGAGGAAGCGATACTCCAGGTTCGACCAAACAATGCTTGAGCCGAGAAACTGATTTTCGCGGTAACCCCGCAACGTGTTTGCCCCACCGAATTGGTACAGATCCCCATCTTCAATGCGATCACTACGGAGGTCCTTTGCATGTAGCCCCGTCCCAATGACTTGCCGAGAAAACGCCTGAAGGTAGAATTCAACATCAACACCAAACCTCTTCACAAGGAGACTCTCATCGGAGCGGATGGCAGGGTTAACGCCAGAGAATACCTTCTTCCCAACTCGATAATCGCTGCGATAATAGATTCCACTCGTTGGGCTGTAGGCATCATCACGCGTGTCGTAACGAATTTCTCCCCCCAGGCTTGTTGTTCGGCTTTCCGAAACGAAGGGGTTAACCAGCGTCGAGGAAGGAATGATGCGATCTTGCCCGAAAAGAAGAGCAAGGGAAAAGTTATCAGCGACCATCACGTCGCCCTTCAGGTCAAACTTCCGACGAATGTATGTAGAATCTTGCTCTCTCTGGAGGAAACCGATACCCAAGCTGATGGGGAAATCCAACACCCACGGTTCGACGTAATGCAATTCAACTTCCTGTGTCTCCTGATTCTCGCGCTGCCAACGAACAGCGAGGCGGCGGCCCGTCCCAAAGAGATTCCTGAGAGAAATATTCACGAAGCCTGTGAAGTAGCCGGACTGGTTTGTTGATCCCTTCGGGAGGTATCCAATGATCCCGTCGAAACTGTTCGTGTTGCCCTCCTGGACTTTGACGAGGAGACCCCCTCCTTTCTTGCCCACATAGAGCTCAGGCTCGCTGACTGTCGAGAAGAGATTCAACCGTTCGAGTTTTTGTTTTACCGCTCTCACTTTCTGGCTGTTATACAGTTCTCCGGGTTTTATCCTCAACTCTCGGATAATGACATCGTCCTTCGTATCTTTATTCCCCTCGATCTTTACTTCCTCGATCGTCGTAATTGCTCCTTCGATGACTTTTAAACCCACGCGCAGTTTTTGCTGTCCGCCTTCTTCGTACGTACACAATGAATCAATTTCAACTTTCGCGAAGGGATGTCCAATCTCTTCATATCTTCTGAGGAGAAACTCGATATCGTTTTCGAGTCGAGATTGATTCAAAGGCGTCCCAACCTGCGTTTCAAACAGCGATAGGATGTCTTCGGTCGATAGGGCACGATTGCCGGTAATCTGAAGTTCACCAAGCTCAGTCAGTTCCCCCTCACGGATGTGAAGGACGACATCGACCTGACTGCTATCATTGCTCCCACTTGTTGTCACCGAGTCGATCGCTGCAGAATAGAACCCTTCTTCGCGGTACCGCCGAAGGAGTTGAGCAATGCTTGTGTGCAGGACTTCCTCGGAATATGGAACGAGAGGTTTGAGGGAGAGCAGATTGAGAATATCTGCTTTTGAAAAATTCTTATTCCCTTCAATCTCGACTGATCGGATTTTGGACACCTTCTGGGCGAAAGAGCTACTCGGGCAGGCTAGAATAATAGCAAGAGTGAAACAAAAAAGCCAACGAAGCAATCTTTGCTGGCGCTGGCGAAGCAGTCTTGGGCGCGTGAGAGAATGGGGGCCTAACAAAGGGAAAACCATTTTCCTTGTTTCAGCGGAAGTATCTTCTCGAGCTCAAGCGGGAAGTGACTGAACTGCCACTAATAACGCTGCCAGAGGTCCCCCAGAGGGGAGATTAGTCGGTAATCTCCAAACCCAGTCTCGTCAAGGAATACATATCGGCGGTTCCGGTCATAGTAGTACCAGACTTCGTACGGTTTGCTGTCGTACTCAAAAGGATGTCGATCTACGGTATTGGGAGCTCCTAAGATTATGAACACCATCCCCATATCAGTTTTCCATCCATCCACGTAGTGTCCAAAGTGAGTATTGGCGTAATCCACTCGATTAAAGTATTCCTCCATCAGCTCGTTTCGATCGGTTCCCGGAGTGGGATCGCGCTTGTTCCAGAACTCGAGAAACCGCTTCTGTTTCTCCTCCACTGTCGGAGCCGACTTGATATAATCCGACTCCTTGTCCTTTGCTATGTAGCGCATCTGATCAATCGCGAGCTCCATGTTTGCGATCGAAAGTGGCATCCCCGCCCAGTGTACGTTGAAAGGCTTCTCCGCGATTGCGAGAAGCGGGCGTTCTTCATCACCCGGCTTCTGGTCGTGGACTGGTCTCCGTGCTTCGAGAGCGAACCTGTAGTTGCCCACAGGGAGACTGAGACTATCGAGTTTCAAAAAGACTTGGGTTCGCACCTTTGAGATCGGTTCAAGCTGGGAGCTACTGATGAGCTCCACCCTCTTTGGATTGACGACCGAGTACTTGAGGTCAATTGTATCAAGGTCTGTTCGGTTATAGACCTCGAAGAAAAGATAAATGTTGCCCGTCTCTTCTCCAACATTCGCTGAAATATTTGGAACAATATTCTTCTTCTCACCCTCAACTGATAACTTGTTCACGATCATAATATCGCTGATACTGAGATCGCGCTCGGCAAAGTTTGGAACCACAAGCGCTCGGTCGATCTGCGAAGTTTGCTTTGACTCGCTATCGCGCACCTGTACTCGCAAAGTGTATTTCGCTGGCCGCAAGTAGAAGGAGCGCTCGGAAAGATTATACGCTCCTCTCGAAACAGACTCTTCAAAAGTGGCGACATTTACATCCTCAACCCAACTTTTCTCCGTAACAAGATTGTTGTCGGGCAAAAACAAGCCAACAGTCACTTCGTACTTTGCATTAAAACCGGCTCCCGCCCTAAGGAAGTGCAACTTCTCATAGGGAACTTGAAGGTAGACGTCTAAGCGGCTTCCCAATGTATCACCGGAGAAACTCAGAGCATCGAGAAAAAAGTCCGGCAGCTCAACCCGTTTCGTTTGAATGTTCTCAACCTGAGCAAACCCCGCGGAACACGTCCAGAGAAGGGTGACGACGAGAGTCGCCAGACGGGCACTATAGAAATGACGCCGCATTTCTTTCCTCAATGCAGTCGATGCGAAGGTTTAATGACCGATACAAAAAGATCGTATTCAATAGCATCAACAACTTTTCCAAGACAGAAGTTGCCAGGTTTGAGTCCCTCGGTGGCCTCAATGAAAACTTCGTTGTCCACTTCAGGTGCATCCCTTTCCGTTCTCCCCACGAAAATGTCCCTCTCTTTCCGATCGATGAGGACGGGAAGGATGGTACCAACTAGTGACTCATTCTTTTCGAGGGAAATTCCCTTCTGTAACTCCATTACCACTGATCTCCGTCTCTCCTTTTCCTCGGCTGGCACGGGGTCACCAAGTGGTTCAGCACTTGTTCTATCCTCTTGAGAATAAGTAAAAACACCGAGTCGGTCGAATCTGATTTTCTCTACGAATTCGAGTAACTCTTGAAAGTGCGACTCGCGTTCGGTCGGGTAGCCAACGATCAGCGTCGTCCGCAAGGCTATCTCAGGTACTCTCTGCCGGATCCGGTCGATGATCGCCTCCGTCCCGCGGCGGGTAATACCCCGACGCATTGATTTCAAAACTGCATCGGAACAGTGCTGTACCGGCATATCAATATATCGACAGATTTTCGGATTATCAACCATCACATCGAGAATCCCAAGCGGAAAGTTGGTCGGATAAGCGTACATCAACCGTATCCAATCGATCCCATCGATCTCGGCGAGCCTCTCCAGGAGTGCCGGCAGCTCTCTCTTTCTTGTAATGTCCATGCCGTAGTATGTTGAATCCTGGGCGATGAGTATGAGTTCTTTCACCCCTCCCTGTGCAAGCCCCTTCGCTTCGCTGAGAATCTGTTCAACAGGCTTGCTCATGTATTTGCCACGAATCAGTGGGATCGCGCAAAACGAGCAGGGATGGTTGCAGCCCTCGGAGATCTTGAGGTAGGCATAATGCGGTGGAGTTGTGAGTACCCGTTCCCCGACAAGGTTGTACTTAAGGTCACTTCCGAGCTCAGCGAGGACCTTCTGGTGCTCATTGACGCCGAAGAAACCGTCGATCTCAGGGAGTTCATGTGCTAAATCAGCACTGTATCTCTGAGAGAGACAACCCATGACAAAAACCTTTTTCAGGGAGCCGGTAGACTTCAACTGCGCAGTCTCAAGGATGGTGCCAATCGACTCAGCCTTTGAAGCCTCGATGAAACCGCACGTGTTGATGATCGCGACGTCGGCATCCTCAATGCTCGGGACAATTTCGACTGCATTCGATCGGAACTGCCCCAGCAGCGATTCAGAATCAACAAGATTCTTTGCGCAACCTAGAGTGATGACGTGGACCTTTGGCTTATGTTTCACTTGTGTCCGTCAAAAGAGGACGAAATCGAAATAGAGGAAGAGGATAGGTGAAACAAAGAGGAGACTGTCAAACCGGTCAAGCATCCCCCCATGACCAGGAATGATGTTGGATGAATCTTTCACCCCGGCATCCCGCTTCAGGAGGGACTCAGCGAGGTCACCGAGTTGCCCGAAAATTCCTACTACGACTCCGACGACAAGGCTTTCCCCTACTGAAAGAAATGGAAGGGCTACATACCTCGCAAGCAACGCAGCGACAAGGGCTGCAACGAGACCGCCAACGGCTCCCTCCCATGTCTTATTCGGACTTACCCGCGAGAATAACATGTGCTTTCCAAATCGCAGGCCAACAAACTGGGCAGCAGTGTCGCAAATCCAAATACAGCCAAGAATCGAAATGACTGTGTACCCACCCCAACGATAACTGAGTTCTCGAGTCACTTCAGAAGATTGAGCACCAGCGATAGAAAGAAACCGCGGGAGAGGAAAGTCCTTTAGAAACAACTCGCGAATCCCGACGAGTGTCCCAAACGAGAGAGAAATGTACAGCACGCCGAAGAAAGTTGATGAAAGGTCAAAAATCGGAGAACCCTTTCCACGAAATAGTTCAGTGAGTATACTCAAGAGCACGAACAGAATGAGAACGATGAGAAGCCATTGCCACTGAGACGGCATCCGGACATTTGTGATTAAACCCTGGAGAGAAGAAACCGCACTCTCAAAAATCTCTCCATAGAAAAAAACGCTCACGACAAAAACTCCGAAGATGAGTCCTAGAATCTTCAATGGGGAAGCCCCCCTTCGCTCGGTGAGGGAGTAAAACTCAATCAATGCGATGGACGAAATCACAAGAACAAGGATGTAAAAGAGAAACCCGCCGACGTAGGTGAGGAAGACAATGATTGGGATCGCAAGTACCGCAACGACCACGCGTGTGGCCATGTTACTCATGTCTGTTTTCCTCACGAGGCCGTTCCTCTGTCAAACTATTCTTCCTCCTCTTGATAATCATCCGTTTCATCTACCCCCTTCAGTTGCCGAAGAACTTTCTTTGCCTTCGTCAGTTTCGCCTTTGGCACCATCACATTGACGATCGCAAGTCGGCTCATAGGGATAAAATACGCATGGTCGAGCTGCGAAAACACGAGCGCCTTGATCCCTGCCATCTCAAGGTTTGCTTTCACCATCTCTGCTTCGTACTCAGCAGAAGTCGTGCAGAGGACAGCCCAGTCCTGGTGAATTTTCACGTGCCGATCGTTATCACAGAAAACTTTACCTTTCTTGGAATTAGAGCAGTCCTGACACACTGGCTTTCCGCAGACGACACAGACTCCAACCGCTGGAACGTCTCGGTGAGTATCGCATTCTATGGAGCTTTTTCCCTCTTCATTCTCGAACACAATTCCGCAATGAGAGCAGTATTCAGCGTCGCTGTCAATCTCACAGTCACAATTATCGCACACCCTCGGCTCACCCACCAACAAATCCTCACCGCACTCGGGGCAGAATGCGGTCCCTTTCATGCTCTTATAGCCACAGTTTGGGCAATAGGGCATACTGCCTTATTGAACTTGAGTGTCTGGTATCACGCGCGTGATCTTGATGAACGCATAGGTTGATAGTGCAAAGACAAATCCACATGCTGCGAGAGTGACTATCGTCGTCGGAACTGACACTGGGATAGTTCCGTCGTGAAAAAGAAAGCTCTCATTAGGGTTGAAAAAGATCACGAGAACAGCGAAGACATTGTTCGCAAAGTGCGCTACCACAGAAGTGAATATGCTTCTCGACCTGAAGACGAGAAATCCAAAGTAAACTCCGAGCACCGCCAGGGGAACGAACGAAAAAGGATTGAAGTGATATGCGCCAAAGATGACCCCAGGAACAATGATCCCCCACCATCCCCGCAGACCCCTTTCAAAATTCTTCTGGACGAGGCCTCGGAACAGCAACTCTTCGCAGAAGGCGGGAACGAGTGCGACCACGATAAGAACATAGAACAACTCAGATATCGAATGTGCCTGGACTAAATCCTTGTACGTTTCTTCGATTGCCTTTCGGATAGATTCAACGAACGGACGCACCGATGGCGGGATGGGGATCAGGTCTTGAACATTCATGTAGACCTGAAGAATCTGTTGAAGCGAGAGCACGCCAATGATGCCGAGAAGTATCTCCGGCGAACCGGTTCCTCGAAGCCGTAGTGCCTCACAGAGGTTATGGGATTGAAAGCGGGCAAGGAATAGAGTCGGGACCAGAATCAACATCAGCTGCCCTATCATGGTCGCAAGACGCAACCACTGAACAGTGTCAGGGCGAACCGTTGCACCAAACACAACAAAGGTTATTGTACCGCCGAGAACCTGATAGAGGACGAAGACTACAGCGAGCGCGATTAACGCGAATCCAACAGGGGATAAATTAAACCGCTCAGCGAAGTTCAGACGGCTGGGAATCACTCCTTCAGTTGGCTGAGGTTGCGGAGAATTGTCAGGGACGTCACTCATCATGGAGTGCTAGCGGATACGTTGTTTGATCATCGCGGCAAGGAGAGGGATCATGATCTCATGGTGACCAGTAAAATGGTATCCCTTCCCGCCGTCAAGGGTAGGTCGGTAGATGATATTCATCGCAGGACGGTAATGCTGTATCATATCGAAGTTCGCTGTCACAAAGCCTCTCGCTCGGGAACCGAGGTTCCGCGCGACGGTAAGCGCCTTGAGAAAGACTTCGGGCATAATGACTGCAGAGCCCCAGTTCATCACCACACCACCGCCAACAAGATGACTCACCACCTTGCAAAGAATCTTGAAATCGCGAAAGCTTAGCTCCCCAGTCGCCGCGCCGTCCATTGTGGGCTGCTGGTGAACAATGTCCGTCCCGATGGCCGCGTGGACTGTTACAGGGATACTCCGTTTGTAGCACGCTGCTAGTATGCTCACCTTTCGGAAGGGCGCCTTCCTTCTCAGTAGTTCTCTCCCGAGCGCCTCTCCGTAACCGATGCCGGCTTCTCGTGACGCGGCAGAAAGGGTCTTGTTGATGAAATCGCCTGTATCCTTCGACATGCCAAAAGTGCCGTCGAGCAGGTTTTCTGCTACGTCTTCAGAAGTCTTTCCCCACATTGCGCTCTCGACGTCATGGATCGCCGCTGCACTGTTCATCGCAACCGCCGTGAAGACATTCTGTTTCAGCAGATCAATAATGAGGGGAGAAAGACCAACCTTCACAACGTGTGCCCCATGGAGAAGAATGACTGGCTTGTTTCTCCGACGGGATGAGAGAATGTACCCGACAAATTCCTGCAGTTCTTTCGCAGCAAGAATCTTAGGGAGGGAATTAATGTAATCGACAAACCTGCCCTTGTGTGGATCGAAAGGTTTCGCAAAGTCACCGAGGTGAACCTTGCTCTTTCGTTTCTTGATCGAAATGGTTTTGATCCTCGAAAGGTCAACCGATGGGTAGCGAGAAGGCATGGTAGAATTGTGTCCCTTTATTATAGATCAGTCCCGTCTGGCAGGAATCGCTCCGAAGATGCCTCCATATTCCTTCAACTCGGCATCGATGGAACCGATGAGGACCTTGGTGCTGACCTTCACGGGTATCTTCCGCTCGTCATCTGTGAGCCAGATGATGATCCTTCCTTCACTCTTGAACAAGCCTCCCTCTCTCACAAGCGGCTCTATGATTATGCAATCGAATGTCCCAGCATCAACCTCAATAGTTTGTCTGCCAAGATACTTTACGTCAAGTGGATAGGTTTGATCCTTATAAAAATTTTGGAGATGGGCTCTGACCCCGGGCCGTGTCCCTGTAAAATCGAGGGTCCGAACAAAGTATAGTGCAGAAACAGCGTCGTACACATATAGAGGGATATCATACTCTTTATCAGACGTCACGGCCTTGAGCCGGTACTGATCGAAAACCGCGCTGAAATCATTCCGATATCCTCCCTCCTGGATATGTTGCTCGAATCTCCAAGGGAAGAGTCCTTGGACATCGATAAATGATTCGTAGTGATCGCGAACTTTGTAGAAGAACGAGAATGCACCAGTTGACCGAACGTCAAACTTTATGTGGTAACACGGTCGAGTGAAGAGCGTTTCGATAGCGCTCACCGTCATGACGGCCTCGCCCGCGTGCAAGAATCCGTACGATATGTCGAAGAGAAGTCTTTCTCCGACTCCAAAGGCTTTGTTTTCGACCGTCCTGAAGTGGGAATTCCCAAAGGGTTTCCCGAGGGTGGCTGCTGTGTCAACTGAACTCTTCAGCGAGTCCTGCGAGTATGCCGAGAAAGCATGGAGCAGGAAGCCAAAGACAATAAGTGAACATCGCACCACCCAGTTACAGTACAGTCCTCTGTGCATGCGCCTCGTATCTTTCTCGCATCTCGTCCGACATCAAGAGGAGCTTTGCCGCATCGAAGACCTCCTCGACAGTAATCAGCTCCATACAGTCAGCAGCTTCGCATTCTCCACCTTTGCACCGAGAACAAAGGTTTCTATCGGGAACAAAAACTCTTTTCTTCGCTGTGTAGGGACCCCAGCGCTCAGGGCTGCACTCGCTTGTCGGTGGGAAGAGGCCAATAACCGGCGTGCCCACTGCTGCAGCAATGTGTAAGGGGCCTGTGGAGTTCGAGACGAACAAGTCAGCCCGTCGAATCAAAGCCACAAGGTCCTTCAAACCCAGCTGGTTCACAAGGTTGACTGCCCCTCGTGAGATGTGGTTCATCGTTTCTTGAACGATCCCTTCTTCCCCTTTAACTCCTGTGAGAACCACTTTCCCACTCAACTCTTCAATACAGCGCATCGCAAGCTTGCCAAAGTTCTTTGGACTCCAGTCCCTTGCTGAACCGCCGCTACCGGGATGGATAACAATGAGAGTATCCTCTTCCCCGACCGAAACTCGTTCACAGAGTTGCTGAACGCGCTGAGTGCTCGAGGCCGGGATCTCAAGTGGGAACTCGAGTGGGGAATCGGAGAAAACCCCGATTGCGGAGAGGAGATTCAGGTTGTATTCCGCCTCATGTCGCTTTGCATCTTTCCGATGCTCGTAGACCTTCTGGTTAAAAAAGAAAGAATACCATCGATAGCCCGTCCCAACCCGAATTGGGATGCGGGCAAGGAAAACGAGAAGCGCAAGTCGAAGGGTCGGATGAACAAGGATTGCCACATCGAATGCCCGGCCCCTGATCGCCCGTAGCAGGTCGAGGAACGGAGTTGGATCGGAAGAGCTATCGTAGAGGAGCACTTCATCGATGTACCGGTTTCCGTCTAGGATCTCGGACGCGTAACTGCTTACAAGCATCGAGATCGATGCCTCGGGAAAATGCCGCCTGATCACCGGCAGCATCGGAAGAGTAAGGATGAGATCGCCCAAGCGGTCAGTACGGATGAGAAGTATTTTCTTTAATTCCTCCATTGCGCTTATTTCGACGTAAATATACTCGAATAGGCCCTGAGTTGCAAGGGAAAAACCCGATGAAGAATGGAAAAGCCAGGATGAGATCCACACAACCTAGCTTTGGGCTGGAGGAGTCACTCTTGCTGCTACAGAAAGGAACTGCCTTCGTTGACGAGTGATCATACTCTCTCAATCAAACGGCCGCTCGCCGTCTGGATAATACGTAAGATAGCTTTCAACTTTTTTTGTGTCTTCGTCGGTTGATGGAATGTAGAGTCCCTTCCCTTCAACGTAGATCTTCCCAGATTCATCCAGCACCTGTCCATGTGCCTCCCAGAGGCGTCGGTTCCCGCTTGTCATTCTTGCCTGACAAATATATTGTTGGTTCAGCGGAGCAGGTCTGAGGAACTTGAATTCCAGTTTCCCGGTTACACACATCTGCTTGAAGTGGTAGGTTGGTGCCCAACCCATAATCTCATCAAGAAGGGCACAGAACACGCCGCCATGGACATTCCCGTGGTACCCCTCGAATCTCTGTTCTGGTGTGAACTGACACTTGATGTAGCCGTCCTCATGGTAGAAGCGCTGCCTGAGTCCAAAGTGGTTTTCTTGTCCACAGCAGAAACACTTGGCGTAGCCTGGGAGATACCTCGTTTTCATGACGCGGAGTCCTCTTTCAATGGACCTGTGAACCTTTGGGGGATATGAATTGTTTCGTTTCGATGGCTTTCATCTCCTGCCGCAGCTGATCGTGCAACAGTGTGAAAGGTGCCACGTCCTGGCCGCCCTCTGCTGCGTCTTTCAACCTCCTCTGGTTCTCTTCGATTCGCTTCTCGATCGAACGCTTCTTCATGGCGCAGAGCGCTGCGTTCGCTATCTGTTGTGGGGTGGGCTCCTCGACTTCAACCCCAAGATCGCTCCAGCCCTTTATCATTTCGTAACGGCTGACCATAAGGTCGGTGACTACACTCTTCACTTCCGTGTCGCTCGTTTCGTTGATCAAGGTGTTCAAATCCAAAGACTGTGCCTCACGGTAATGGTCGAGGATCGAAGCGACCAGTGTTCTCACTCTGCTGTCCGAGAAATCTTCGAGGGTGACATGCTCGAAAATCTGTTCTAGCATCTCTCCGTCCTCTTCGAGGATGAGTTTGAGAAGATCCCTTTCCGCCGCAGAAATGAGTGGGATTTTCCGGGGTGTAACCTCTGCAAGAGGAGTTTCATAAACCGGGATGCGTTGGACTGGGGCCCGTGCCGACCTTGATTTCACCTTCTCCTTCGGACGCCATTTTTCAAGCTCGCGATGGAGGATGGACTCGTATATCTTGTAGCGCTCAGCAACCTGTTTGAGGTAGAAATTCTGTTTCAACTCATCTTTCATTTTCGCAATCGTCTGGACAATCGAGCGCACGGCTTCCGCCTGTCCCTCGGGCGTATCAAATTTCCCCTCCCGTTGGAACGTCCGCGCCTTGAAGTCTATGAAGGACACGGCACGCTGAAGGAGCTGCTGAAATTCATCACCACCGAACTTTATCACATATGAATCAGGGTCATGACCCTGAGGTAATTCCGCCACTTTCACATCAAGGCCTCCCTCGATAACTAGATCAACTCCTCGCATCATCGCATTGCAGCCAGCTGAATCAGCATCATAGACTAACGTGATGTTCTTCGTGTACCGACCTACAAGCTGGATCTGATCCTCGGTCAGCGCAGTGCCGCTCGACGCGACAACATGCTCAGTTCCTGACTGGAATACTGAGATGAGGTCGGCATATCCTTCGACGAGAATAGCAGAATTGTTCTCGATTATGGAGTTCTTTGCCTGGAAAATCCCGTAAAGAACTCGGCTCTTATTATAGATTGGGGTCTCCGGCGAGTTAATATACTTTCCAATCTGATCATCCTCGTAAAGCTTGCGCGCACCAAAGCCAATGACCCGACCCGAGGTCGAGAAAATTGGAAACATCGCCCGCCCTCGAAAGTAGTCATAGTACGACCCGTCTTCACGTTTCCTCGCAAGACCAACTTTTTCCAGATACTCGAGTTTCCCTCCCTCCTTCTGTGCAAACTGAACCAACCCATCCCAAGCGCGGGGTGAATAGCCGAGACCGAACTTGCGGATAGTTTCATCCGAAAATCCTCTTCCATGGAAATAGTCCAGCGCAAACCGCCCCTCCGGACTCTCAATGAGACTGTTGTAGAAGAATCTCGCTGCAAGGCGCATGACGTTGTAAAGCGTCTCTGCTTCACTCGCTGCTGCCTCAGCTTCTGGGCTTGGCGATGGGAGCGTGATGCCAGCCCTGTCAGCGAGAAAACGTACAGCTTCCGCGAAGGAAATCTTCTCGTGCTCCATGACAAAGGTGAAGACGTTGCCACCTACACCGCATCCAAAGCAGTGGTAGACTTGCTTATCCGGACTGACGGTGAACGAAGGTGTCTTTTCTGAATGGAAGGGGCAAAGTCCAACGTAATTCTTGCCCCGCTTCTTCAGGTTGGCATAGGCCGAGATCAGGTCAATGATGTCATTCGCTTCTCGGACTGCGTCTATTTTTTCCTGGGGGATACGCATGCTTATCAAATCTAATTAAACCTGAAAAGACAATCAAGAAAGAACGAAAATCGAACAAAAAAAACCGTCATCCCGACGGAGTCGGGACGACGGGTCAGCAAGGAGTCTGGAAAGGAAGCAGAGTCTATTTCACGAGAACTTCTGCTTCTGGTTGTGGAAGTATTGGTTCGAGGGCTTTCATCTTCTTCCCTTTACCATTCTTTCGCTTGAACTTCTGCTCTACAGTCTGAGTCTTCTCGTCTTCGACATCCGTGTAAACGAAAATATCGTAATTGTAATTTCTCAGAATAATCTGATTCCCATTCCGTCCGATAACGTACTGCGGCAGAAGAGGAATCTTCCCGCCACCGCCCGGAGCATCGATAACATAATAGGGAACTGCAAGTCCAGAAGTATGGCCGCGGATTTTATCCATGATTTCCAAACCCACGCGGACTGGGGTGCGGAAATGGTTCGTGCTCTTTGTGAGGTCAGCCTGATAGAGATAATACGGCCGGACGCGCATGGCAAGGAGCTTCCTGAAGAGTTCCAACATGACATCCGGGTCATCATTGACACCTTTCATTAAGACGGCCTGATTCCCGACGGGACATCCTGCGTCAGCAAGCATCCCACACGCCTGCTTCGCTTCAGGGGTACACTCCCAAGGATGGTTGAAATGGGTATTGACGTAGATTGGGTGATATTTTCGGATCATCTTGCAGAGCTTCGGGGTGATTCGCTGAGGGAGAACACACGGCATCTTCGTTCCCAGGCGGATGATCTCAACGTGGGGAATTGCTCGAAGAGCCACAAGGATCTTCTCAAGCATGTAGTCAGTAAGCATTAGCGGGTCTCCGCCCGAGAGAATCACATCCCTCACGCCTTTATGTGCCCCAACATAATTGATCCCATCCTGAATGTATTTGGAATTGATTTTGCTGGAGTCGCTGACCTTTCGCTTTCGTGTACAGAACCGGCAATACATAGAGCATTGGCTCGTGGTGAGGAACAGCACCCGATCCGGATAACGATGGATGATGCTTGGAACAGGACTATCGCGATCCTCATTTAGTGGGTCTTCGGGCAATCCATCTTCCTCAAGCTCCTGAGCGTTTGGAATGCACTGGAGCCAGATCGGGTCACCGGGATAGCGGATAAGACTGAGGTAATATGGATTAATCCGTATATGGAAGAGTTTATTGAGCCGCTCAGCTTTTTCCGCGTCGAATCCAAACCTATCGACCAATTCCTTCGCACTATCGACGCTTCGCCGCAGGAGCTCCTGCCAGAGTTCCATGGTTAGTTGAGAACCCCCCTTTCACTGAAAAGCAGACTACTGCAAGTACTTGCCATAGATGAGAAGATCATCTCCAACATTATAGTACTCCTTGATATGCGCGAGAAGTTGGAAGTTGTTAGCTTCATAGAATCTCCTCGCCCTTTCGTACCGTGGCTGTGAAGAGGTCTCCGCCACGATCAGTCTCCCCCCTTTTGACCTCACAAGGGTCTCTGCAAACAGGAGGAGTTCGCGCCCTAAACCCCTACCGTGTGAATCAGGTCGAACCGCGATCCAATAAAGGTCAAATGTCCCAGAACTGATAGGCGTTGATCCGATGCACAGATAACCAATCACTGTGTCTCTTTCATCGATGGAAGTAAAAAGGTCATAATCCTTTTGCTTTGGATTTCCGAGATAAACATCGATCACCTCTAAGGCAACTTCGATTTCCGCATCGCTAAAGGCGCTACTCGCTACCAAAATCTTCTGCACCGCCTCACGGTCCTGAGCTACAAACTTCCGAATCATCAACAACTTCTTTCAAGAGCATACTCGATGATCTTTTGAAGCACCTGAGTATAGGTGCGGCCACTAGCCTTCGCCGACCGAGCGAAACCTGCATCATCTGAGATATCCGGGTTGGGGTTGACTTCCAGCACAAAGAGTACATTCCCACGACTGAGGCGGAAGTCAACGCGGGCATAGTCGCGACACTCCAACAAGCGAAACACACGAAGCGCGGTCTCTTTCAACTTCGTCTCCACTGAGGGGGGCAGAACCGCAGGACAGACCCCTTTAGTTCCATTGTACGCGACCGTGCCCTTCAGCCACTTTCCACCGTAGGTCAAAATCCTTGGCAAGTCAGGCGGCAAGGTCGAGAAATCGATTTCTGAAATCGGAAGAATGGTCGGCCTGCGATTGCCAATAATCGAGACGTTTAGTTCACGTCCATCAATGAACTCTTCCACCAGGGCTGGCTGATCGTATTGCTGGAAAACCGAACGGACACGTTTCTTCAGGGTAACAAAAGATTCAACCACCGAGTTGGCCTCGATCCCGGTACTCGCGTCCTCATTTGAAGGCTTCACGATCACGGGGAAATGAAGAGAAAAATCGTCTTCCACAACCTCAGCAAGGTTGTAGTACACTAGAAACTTCGGACTGTTGATCCCGTGATATGAAAGGATCTCCTTCACACGAATTTTGTTTAGCGCCAAGCCTAACGTCAGCGGCCGTGACCCTGTATAGCACAATCCGAGTAATTCAAAGATACCCGCAACATGCATCTCATGGATAGGAACGTTGCCGAGGGATTCACAAAGGTTGAAAACGAGATCTGGCTTTTCTTTCTCTAGGAAGGCGACCAACTCAGAAAGGTTATCCGCAACGTTGAAAATCGCAACGCCATACCCAAGTTCCTTGAGGGAAGCATGGACATTGTCTACTTCCTCCAAGACACCAAGCTCCGAGACGTCAACGATTTCGGTTCGACCTAGTCGTTCATCGGTTCCCTCCTGCAAGATTCCAGTGGGAGACACAAACTTCCTCCCTGCTCCGCTTGCAACACCCGGCTCGTTATAGACTATGGTCACACGAGGTTTCTGTCTCATGCTCCTTCTTCAGTCAGAAGTGAAACGTCTGTATCGAGCAAGCGCAGCATTCAAAACCGCGTTGATCATCTCATCATAGGTCATCCCTGCTGCAGCAGCGGCGGTTGGAAAGAAAGAATGCTCGACGGGGTTCGGAAGCACACCAGGGATCGGGTTCACCTCCAAGACATTTGGGACGCTTTTTGCATCGAGTCGCAGGTCGATCCTACACCAATCGCGACAACGCAGAAGATTGAAAGTCTTTCGGCTCGTATTCTCAATCTCTCTCTGCAGCGCCATGGGAATTTTAGCTGGACATTCTAAGACATGTAACGGACGCTCAACCGTGTCCCATAACCACTTAGCTTCGAATGAATTGATCGGATTGGCGCTAGCAGGAAAGTCATCAAACTTTGACTCGATAATCGGCAGAACCCGGACCTCCCTGCCGTTTCCTATCAGTCCAACTGTGAACTCACGTCCAGGAAGGAATTCCTCGACGAGGGCTGGTTGTCTATAGGCCTCAATAACTCTAAGTGCTTCATTTTTAAGCTGTTGTGGGGTTCGGGCGACCGATGAGTCAAAGATGCCTTTGCTAGACCCCTCGTAAAGCGGCTTCACGATGAGCGGGTATTTCAGGTGTACGGTGCTGACATCCTCTACTTCTGAAACCACCATAAAAGCAGGAGTGGGGACTTCATGACACATTAGGATTTCTTTCGTCCTTGATTTGTCCAGACAGATGCACAGGGCAAGAGGGTCAGAGCCTGTGTAGCGGATATCCAGGAGTTCAAGAATGACCGGGATCTGTGCCTCTCGTGAAGGGCCTCGCGCTCCTTCAGCCATATTGAACACTATCTCCGGCCTAAGAGAGGCAAGCTTCTCGTAAGAGAGGTGATCGGCTTCGACGAGAGAAACATTGTGATGGAGTTCGAGGGCAGACTTTACAGCGTTGATTGTTTCGACACTGTCCCATTCAGCGAACGTGTCGACCTGAGGGAGGGTCTTGAGGTGATGAGTGCTGCTTATGTTGAGAACATCCGATTGGATGTCGTGAAGCTGAAGATTGGCGGAGCTACGATTACCATCTTCTCCTGAATCTTCTTGCTTCAGGTTGTAGGTCAATGCGACATGCATGCATTGAGTAGCAATAAAGCTTGCCGACCCTTTCACATAAGTGAATAAATCGATCCCTCATGAGGACGGGATCAGGCATCACACCGTGAACTTGTCTGTAAATATAACCTTTTTATACACTTTGTCAAGAAAAAAATACATTTTTCTAGAAAAACTTTCAGTGAGATGTGTGTGAATAGTCGATGTGATTATTTTTATGATGAGTCGATGTGAGATGTGTTCACTTGAAAAACATCTCGAGAAAAAAAATCCATCCCGAATGTTCATTCATCTGGGATGGAGAATTAAGTACAAAAAAAGATTTCTACCTCAGCATCCTCTCTTGTTATGGTTTTATTCTATCCAGTCTTCACTAAGGCCAATTGATTCTTGTATCTTTCAAGGAAATGCTTTCTCACTGATTGATTCTCTTTTCGTCGAAGCTGCGGGTCGTCCGCGACGAGATGGAAGGCTTCCTTGCGAGCGACGCTCAGGATTTCTCCATCGGTTGTGATGTTTGCGATCTGAAGCTCGGGCAAGCCACTCTGTTTCGTTCCAAAGAATTCGCCGGGGCCGCGCAACTTCAAGTCGACCTCAGCAATCTTGAAACCGTCGATCGTTTTCAGGATCGTTTTCAATCGCGCCTCAGCTTTCTTCCGCTCGACTTCTTCTGCGAAGGCCGCCTCCGACGAGGGAGGTCGCGCGAGAGCGGCGGAAAGAATTTTCTCTTTCGCCACAAGAATACAATACGACTGTTCACTTCCACGTCCAACCCGTCCGCGGAGCTGGTGAAGTTGCGCCAATCCAAAGCGCTCGGCGTTCTCAATCACCATGACGGTCGCATTCGGAACATCGATACCAACCTCAATCACTGTTGTCGCGACGAGGATGTTGATCTTACCGAGCTTGAAGTCACTCATGATTTCATCCTTCGCGTCGGGTGACATCCGTCCATGGATGAGTTCAATATCAAGATCGGAAAAGATCTCATCCCTCAACCTCTGGAAGTTCTTCGTCGCTGCCTGCAAATCCAGCTTTTCAGACTCTTCAATTAATGGGTAAACAATGTAGACTTGTCGCCCCTTCGCAACTTCCTGTCGGACAAACTCATAGACCTCCTCACGTTGAGAATCGAATCTCAGGATCGTACGGATCGGCTTCCGATGCTCTGGCATCTCATTAATAATTGAAACGTCGAGGTCGCCATATACGGTCATGGCCAGCGAACGCGGAATCGGAGTTGCAGTCATAACCAGAACATCAGGGTGCACGGGTCGCAAGCTCGATTTGAGTGCTTTTTCCCGCAGGACGGCCCTCTGGAGGACGCCAAACCGATGCTGCTCGTCGATCACAACGAGACCCAGTTGATTGAAAGTCACCTGCTCCTGGATCAAAGCATGCGTGCCAACCACAAGTTGAGCGGAACCTCTCTTCACGTCTTCAAGGATGTCTTTACGAAGGCGCTGTCTTTGGCCACCGATAAGAAGACGCACGTTGACCGGAATCGCCTTGAGAAAATTCCTTAGGGTGTGAAAGTGCTGCTCGCTGAGGATTTCCGTCGGTGCCATGAACGCAGTCTGGTACCCATTTTCGATGGCGATAAGCATTGCGATCAACGCAACGATCGTCTTCCCGCTTCCCACATCGCCCTGCAGCAAGCGGTTCATTGGGCGAGGAGAGCTCATATCGCTGGCAATTTCGCGGATAACCTTCTTCTGAGCTTTCGTGAGCTCGAACGGCAGGGAATCAACCAGCTGGCGCGCGAGCTTGCTTTTAACGACGAACGAAACTCCCTGCTGCTCAAGCTTCACCTCGCGCTTCCGATAGGCAAGGAGCAATTGGAGATAGAAGAGCTCATCGAACTTCAGCCGACGTCGCGCTCGGTCCAAATCGTTCCAGCCCTGTGGGAAATGGATGCTTCGAAGAGCGTGCCGTGCGTCGACGAGCTCATGCTTTTCGAGGATTGATTTCGAAAGCGTTTCGTCGATCACGTGCAGCTTTTCCCCGAGGGCCCGTTTAATGATGCGCCGCAGACCACGGCTGTCCAGCCTCACGCGCCGCGCTCCTTCAGTTGAGCGGTACTGGGGAATGATGGCTCCGGTGTTCAGAGCGTTGCTCCAGTCAACCTCCCCTTCCTCTTCCTCGTCGAGAGAAAGTCGATCAAACTCAGGGTGAACAAACTGGATCCGGCCACCGTACATCGCAGGTCTCCCTGAAACTGCCAGCACTTCGCCAACCCGGAACATCTTCTGGAACCACTGAATGCCACCAAAAAACACGCAATCTAAGCTCCCCGTTTCGTCATTGAGAACAAGGACGAACCTTGCACTCCCGCCCCTCCCACGGACGGTATCCATGGCCACAACTTTTCCCACCACTGTGATATCGTGGTCAGTAAAAAGTAGACGACGAAGGTCTTTGATCTTCGTTACATGGGAGCGATCGAGATAATTCCGCGGGAAATAGTAGAAGAGGTCGTGGATAGTGTGAATGCCCAGACTTGCGAGGACAGCAGCCCTCTTAGGTCCAACGCCGTGAAGGTATTGGAGAGACTCGTCTTTCATGGCATCAGAGGGACTTTGCCGGGATCAACTGCTAGGGAAGCTTTTGATAGACTATTTTTCCCCCCTGCACAGTGAACGAAACTTCCGTGTTTTGAATCTTCACAGGATCGATCGAAAGGATATCGTCGGAGAGGACAACGAGGTCGGCTAGTTTCCCAGGGGTGATTGAGCCTTTGAGACTTTCCTCGTAAGCTGCATAGGCGTTATTGAGGGTATAGCAGGTGATGGCCTCTTTGACACTAACTTTTTGCTCGGGTATCCATCCCCCCGGGTTTTTTCCGTCTATCGTCTGACGCGTGACCGCCGCATGAATTCCCAGGAGTGGGCTCAGGGGGGCAACCGTCCAGTCACTCCCGAAGCACAGCTTCACTCCGCGATCAAGAAACGTGCGGAAGGGATACGTAGTCTTACATCGCCCGTACCCAATCCGTTTTTCCGCCCACCGACCATCGTCAATTGTATGATACGGCTGCGCAGAGGCAATCACACCGAGTCGTGCAAACCGTTCGAAATCTTTTGGGTGAATATGCTGTGCATGTTCGATTCGAAACCTTCTGTCCCACGATGGGTTCTCCGTGAGGATTCTGTCAAACAAGTCGAGGACCCAGCTATTTGCGCTGTCCCCGATTGCGTGGATTGAGAGCTGTAACCGCGCTCTATCTGCACTCAGGGCCCAACGCTCCAAACTCCCATCAAGAACAATATCAGTCGCCAGACCGCGTGTCGTTGGATCCTGTACATACGGATCGAAAAAGAGCGCAGTAGAGGAGCCAAGAGAACCGTCAGCGAACCCCTTTAGGGAGCCGAGTTTCAGCATTTCGGTTCCCGAAGGAGCTTTCACTCCATCCTTGGCGAGTCGTTCCCAAGTGGAGATGGGAACTCGACAGTACACTCGGGTCGTGAGCTGGCCTTCCTTCTCCAGTTTCTGATAGACGCGCACGTCTTCCCAAGAAGAGATATCCTGGATACTTGTCAAGCCGTATCTTCTTGCTTCTTCGAGGGCCCGGCGGGCTGCGGAGAGTCGGTCCTCCTCAGTCGGCTCAGGCACAATCCGATAGACCAAACTCATTGCGTTGTCCTTCAGGATACCCGTCGGCTCACCGGTTACCCGATCTCGAACAATCGTCCCGCCTGGAGGATCAGGAGTCGCCCTGGTAATCCCGGCGAGCTTCAGCACAAAGCTATTGGCAAGAGCCATGTGTCCATCCAAGCGGTTGACAAAAACGGGAATTCCCTCTGTGAATTGGTCTATGAGTTCTTTCCTGGGAAGGTTTCCGCCCGGCCACCGCTCGTGATCCCAGTCGCCGCCGGTAATCCACATGTCCGGATGCTGCTTCGCCCAAGCTGTAATGAGTTTTGAGAACTCTTTCTCATCCCTTGCCAGTCGAAGGTCAATACTGTTCAACTGAAACCCACCATTCACGAAGTGAGTGTGATTGTCAATGAAACCCGGAAGCATAAGCCGACCCTTCAAGTCGATGACCTTTGTCTTTGGACCAATGAAACCTTTTATGAATTCGCTCGAGCCGGCCTCAACAATTCGCTCACCAGCAATAGCAACGGCTTCTGCTAGAGGTCGTGTACTATCAACTGTCCAGATTTTCCCGTTAATGAAAACAAGGTCCGCCGTATCGGGGGAGCTAGAGCTCGTCTGGAATGATGTCATGAGAATAAGAGGGAGGAGGATGACTACCATTGCAACCCTTGATGAACAAGATCCAATCACCGAGAAAAGATAGGAAAAACGCTTCCCAATATCAAGGAAGTCAGGAAACAGGACATGTTCACCCTTTATCTCTATTCCATCCATTTAATTCGTCAGCAGCGAAGACGTGGGGGGCGGTGTGGAATGAATTTCGTCCTTTGACTTGGGAGGAGATGGATTTTTTTCAGAAGCGGGAGAGAGAACAATCTCAGGATAAGCTTACCAGATGGAAACAGAAATAATCGTCAAACCTCCCCCTTTGCATCCCGGGTCATGAGATCTTGCGTTGCTTTATACGGATCTTTACCTTCAAACAGAGCACTGTGAACTTCATTTGTAATCGGCATCTCGATGCTGTACTTACGAGCAAGGTCGCGCGTCGACTCAGTCGTTCTTACACCTTCTGCCACCATAACCATCTCTTTCAAAACATCGGAAAGCTTTCTCCCCTTCCCCACCTGTTCACCAACATATCGATTCCGACTGTGTCGACTCATGCAGGTCACGATGAGGTCGCCAACACCTGAAAGCCCTACAAAGGTCCTCGGGTCTGCACCCATCGCGACACCGAGACGGGTAATCTCGACGATCCCGCGTGTCATGATTGCTGCCTTCGTATTGTCACCAAAACCCGCACCGTCTGAAATACCAGCGCCGATAGCGATAATGTTCTTCAATGAACCGCCAAGCTCGACACCTCGAAGATCCTCATTGACATAAATTCGAAAGTAAGGGGTCGTGAATGTGGCTTGCACCGCCTTCGCAGTCTGCAGTGAAGAAGAGGCCACAACGACTGCTGTAGGAATCTTCCGGCTTACCTCCCCGGCAAAACTCGGCCCGGAAAGTGTGCAGATAT
>CAYHSB010000007.1:13567-23150 GCA_964359185.1 uncultured Chitinophagales bacterium | reverse complement strand
TGCATGTGAACTCTCTTTCTCGCAAGCCTACTGAGTACTGACTACTGGGTACTGACCTACTGACTACAACTCATCAAACCATGCTTTCATCCGGTGAAAAATTCTCTTTACTGGACTTCCATTCTTCCCGTTCCCGAAAGTAAGTGACGCCTTGTCCTGATGCTTCAACCCGTGAATGACAAGACCGACACCCGTTGCGTAGATTGGGTTCTCAATCTCTTTTACTAATCCAGCATTGAAGCCCGTTGGGATACCGATTTTTGCCGGCATGCCAAGAACTTCCCTCGCCAGCTCTGCGGTGCCCTTAATCAACGATCCACCGCCAGTGAGAACAACGCCTGCCGAGAGGTGTTTTGAATAGCCCGATCTCTTGATCTCCATCGCAGCGATTTCCAGAATCTCCTCCATCCGCGGTTGGATGATCTGGCAAAGCAAATTCTTGTCGACACGCAGCGGGTCTCGACCGCCGATGCCGGGGAGGATGATTGGTTCGTCATCGATAATCGCGGGAAGATAAGCGAAGCCAGCTTCTTTCTTCAACTTCTCCGCTTGCTCAGTAAGTATCCCGAGCCCTTTCCGGATGTCGTTCGTCACTTGATTTCCCGCGATGGGGATAACAGCGGTATGCCGGATTGTGCGATCCTCGAACACTGCGAGGTCGGTTGTTCCACCGCCAACATCAAGAAGCGCAACACCAACCTCTTTTTCTTCTTCGTCAAGAACCGCATAACTTGATGCAAGTGGTTCAAGAACCATATCCTCGATGGCAAGGCCAGCACGCTGGACACATTTGACGATGTTCTGCGCCGCTGTCACAAGTCCCGTGATGATATGTACGTTTGCTTCCATTCGAACGCCCGACATCCCAACAGGGTCGTAGACGCCGTCCTGCCCGTCGATGATAAATTCTTGTGGGATAACGTGGATGATCCTTCGGTCGGAGGGAAGCGCCACCCGTTTCGTATCCTCGATGAGACGGTCGACATCCTCCTGTGTGATTTCATTCTCCGGCCTGCTGATGGCAATCACCCCACGACTCTGGAAACTCTGGATGTGATCGCCCGCGATCCCTACCATCACTGTCTGGATTTTGACACCCGATTGTGATTCAGCCTCGTCGATCGCACTGTGAATCGACCGGACTGTTTTGTCGATGTTTGTCACCACCCCTCTCGTCAATCCATCCGACGGGCTGTGTCCGATGCCAAGGATGTTGATCCTCCCGTTGTCATCCGTCGAGGCTACGATAGCACATACCTTGGTGGTTCCGATATCAAGTCCAACGATGATGCGTTCGTTCATATGCTTTTCCTATTAGAGGTTGTAAAGAAGTCGCATTATAGTGATTTCTCCCGGGGTGCTGATCTGTTCCAGCTTACAACTACCTCTTCCTCAAACCGAAGATCGATGGATCTCACTTGCTCTGCGCCCTGCTGACGTATGCATTGGTCCCAGAAAGTTAACAAATAAACAAGCTGTTTCCGGATTTTTCCCTTCGCAAAGTAAATCGGAATGCCTTGCTCGGCTGTGTAGACTATGGGCCCGCCCGCGTCGATGTTGATCTCTGAGATGAGACGATAGAGCTCACGACCCGAAGCGTCCTCTGTATCAAGATCTGCCGCCTCGGTGAGAATTTGAATTGCTGCCTGAAAATTGTCTGATGTGATTCTCATCCCCGCTTTGATTGGTTGTGATCCCGATACCCCGGTAACGACCGGCAAATCAAAGATTTCCTTAGAGTTCACAGGTGGGAGAATATAGCCCTCGCCACTGACGTAAAACGGTTCAGACCCACCAAGAATGGCAACCGGTATCCGCTCCTGAATCGTGATTTTGATTGTTGATGGGAGGTCGTGTGCAACGACGGCATCGCTGACATAGGGATTTGCCCGAAGACGGCTGCGGACCTCGAGAAGATCTACACGGTAGAGTGCGGTCCCGATGGGTACATTTACTAAAGCAACAAGCTCCTTTTCCGTTAGGATGCGACATCCCCTGATATCGAGTCGTTCGACCAAGAGATCAGTTCTCCATTGATTTGCAACGGAGGTAATCCCAAAAAATATCGCGATGAGGAGGAACAGAAAAACAATCATCCCCTTCCGCTTTGGAGAATGTGTGCTTCCACGCGATTTACCCTGGTTGTCTCGCTCTCTCATCATTGTAGGACGGCTTTGACCTGCTCCTCACTGAAACCAACGAGTTTGACTTCAAGCTCTAATTTTACATTGAACTTCTTGAAGACCTCTCGCTGTGCTGTGTGAATCAACTCGAGTACATCTGCTGCTTTTGCATTTCCCATGTTCACGATGAAATTTCCATGCCGCTCTGAAATCTGAGCACTACCGTGTCTGAGGCCTTTCAATCCTGCTGCCTCAATCAACCTTGCCGCATAGCTGCCGTTCGGATTCTTGAAGACACTTCCAGCGTTTGGGTAATTCATCGGCTGCGCAAGGTTTCGCTTGACAAGCAACTCACGCCGAGCGCGCATAAGCTCCGCTTTGTCCTTTCGTGGGAGCTGGAACCGAGCACCAAGCACAACGTCGCGCGTAAACCCCGAGCGGCGATACGCGAACCCGCCCTCCTCTTTTTTGATCCAGACGACACTGCCTTCTCGGAGAACCTCTACTTCGACAAGATAGTCCGAGATTTCACCGCCGTACGCACCAGCGTTCATGATCACCGCCCCGCCAATCGTACCTGGGATACCTGCAAGCATCTCCACACCGCCCAGCCCTCTTTGTACGCAGAAATCCACAAATTTTGCTAATCGGGCGCCTGCCCCCACCACAACGAAGTCTCCCTCCTTGTGAAGATCACCTAAGGCGCTCTCAAGATTGATCACGGCGCCGTGGTAGCCCTCATCGCTAATCAAAAGGTTGCTTGCATTTCCAATGATCATAAAGGGGAACGCATTAGCTTGAAAATATGTGATAACACTCACGACGTCGCCTTTGTCGAGAGGTTCGACGTAGTAGTCTGCCGGTCCGCCAATGCGGAACGTCGTGAAACTCGCAAGCGGTTGACTCAACCCGATGTTTCCCCTGAAAAATTTTCTTATCTCGTCGAGCGAAACCATGACAACAAGTCAAACGTTAAAATGAAAAAACTTAAAGACCGAACATTCTCAACTCTTACTTCTCAATTGCATCACAAATTCTTCCCCATACTTCCAGATATCTCCTGCTCCCATCGTAAGGATGATGTCGCCTTGCTTTTTGATCTTCATCAAAAAATTTGGGACCTCTTTTTTGTCTCGCAGATACTGCACTGCTTTGTGGCCGAATTGCCTTGCGGCATCAACAATAAGCTCTCCTGTGACACCAGGTATCGGCTCCTCACGAGCAGGGTATACGTCAGTGACGATGAGAACATCAGCGTTGAAAAAGGCGCGCCCAAAATCCTGATAGAAATCGCGTGTGCGAGAATACAGGTGTGGCTGAAAAACACACACGACACGCCGCCGCCATCCAGCTTTCGCTCCTTGAAGGGTCGCCCGAATCTCTGTCGGGTGATGCGCATAGTCATCGATGACAGTGATGCCGTCGACTTCAGCCTTCACCTCCCATCGACGGTAAACGCCAGTGAATTTTTCAATACCCAGCTTGATTTTTGAAAACGGGACGCCCAGTTCGAGACCAACCGCGACTGCTGCAAGGGCATTTTTCACATTGTGCAGTCCGGGGATTTGAAGAAGAACTTTTCCGAGGTCTTCGCCACGACGCACCACTGTAAAGGTCGATGTATTCTCTTTGTGTGAAATGTCAAGTGCATGGAGATCAGCTTGCGGGTTCATTCCATAGGTGATGATCTTCTTCTTACTGAGCTGTGGCATGATGTCTTGAAGCGATTGCTCATCGAGACAGAGGACGACAAAACCATAAAACGGTACTTTCGTGGCAAACTGAACAAATGCTCCTTTGATTTCTTCAAGATCCTTGTAACAGTCGAGGTGATCGACATCAAGGGTTGTCAGAACAGCAATCGTTGGCGTTATTGAAAGGAATGATCGGTCGAATTCATCTGCTTCAACGACGATGAAGTCACCGTGCCCGAGGCGAGCATTTGTCCCGCCAAGTCCGCTGAGTTTCCCGCCGACGATGACTGTCGGGTCGAGCCCGCCCTCCATTAACACGAGGCTGATCATCGAAGTAACTGTCGTTTTCCCATGCGTTCCCGCGATGCCGATACCATACTTCAGTCTCATGACCTCAGCGAGCATTTCAGCACGTCGAATCACAGGGATCTTACGGCGTTGGGCTTCCTGAACCTCGGGATTGTCGAGTGAGACCGCAGATGAGTAAACCAGGGCATCCACATCTTTGGTGACATGAGCAGAATCATGACCTTCAGAAATCGTCGCGCCGAGTCTACTCAGCCGTTCTGTGATTTCCGACAGCTGTTTGTCGGAACCTGAGACCTGGAATCCCTGGTCGAGAAGGATTTCGGCAATTCCACTCATTCCAATTCCTCCGATTCCGACAAAATGTATTTTCTTGATCGAACTGAACACGAGTTCAAGAACTCAATGTGTGTCTTTCAACCCCTGTTCCCTTTCCCTTCGTACCTCTGCTGGAGCGATGGCTCGGCGGTGGACGAAGGTTTGCAATACGATGCATTTCGTTCACGAGCTCTTTCTCATGGTCGTACCGGCCGACACGAATTCGCATCAGGCGAAGCCGGCCCTTTAGCTTCATCTGGATCACCTGAAACCGTCCACCGGTTTGAACTCGCCTCTCGCGACCGATGTGTATCCAATCGATGTCATCGAGGGGAATAACACGCTCTTCGAATCGGTTCTTGAAGATGATCCTATTTTCGCCGATGATAAGCCTTCGATCGCGAACTCGGTTCAAAATCAATGCGGCGAACGAGATGATGACAAAGAGCGCTATTATATAGAGGATCGGGTCACGAAAAACGAACGCAAACGTATCTTCAATGAAATTCCCGCGAATCCCAGCATACAGGATGAGCGTCACGAGGTACATCAATGCCTGTTGATAGTAAAAGTCAAGCTTATACTTGAATACCTTCCCTTGCTCATCCATGGATTTGCTGAGTCAGCGCAGCAAGGCTAAGTACAGCCTCTGCAATTCTACGCGCCGCGTGTGGCTTCCCAAGAGACCCAGATCGTCTCGCCATTTCCTCACGCTGATGGCCATCTTGAAGCAGCTTGAAGACGACATCTCTCAGCTTCGGAACGAGTTCATGATTGAGAACCAACGCCGCCGCACCTGCATCGACAAGCATCTTAGCGTTCGAGAGCTGATGACCCGCAGCAGCGTGCGGGTAGGGAACGAGCACCGCTGCTTTCCCGACCCTCGTTAATTCCGCAATAGTGATCGCGCCCGCACGACAGACGACAAGGTCGGCGGCCGCGTATGCGTATTCCATTCTTTCGATGAACCTTTCAACGTGCCGGCCCGCCATAGCTGCTGTTGCAAGCCTTATCTTCTCGAGGTCTCGTTCGCCCGTTTGCCAGATGACCTGGAACCCATTCGCTTTCAGGTCGTCAACAAATTCCAGCACTGCCGCGTTGATGGATGCCGCACCGAGGCTTCCGCCGAACACGAGGAGTGTTTTTACTCGTGGGTCGAGATGGAAAAAATTCGCCGCTTCTTCCCTTCCGATGGTTCCAAGAGCATCCCGCGTTGGATTCCCGCTGACCTTCACGCTTTTGGCTGATTTCAAAAACTCGCTCGTCACCTCAAAACCGACGTGGATCTCACTTACCCTCCTTGCAAGTTTTCGGGTCGTGAAACCAGGGTAGCTGTTCTGTTCTTGAATGAGTGTCGGGATGTGAAGAAGCGTTGCGGCAAAGAGCACCGGTCCGGTAACATAGCCTCCCGTGCCGACGACAACGTGAGGGTGAAAGTTCCTTATGAGCGCGAGAGATTGCATGAGTGAGACGATAATCTTTACTGGAACTAGAAAATTGCGTGCATGGAAACTCCGAGCCACTCCACTGATCCAGATTGTGCGAAGGGGATATCCGTGTTCTGGGACGATTCGCTCTTCAATCTTCCCTCTTGTTCCCACAAAGAGAAACTCGGCGGCAGAATCAATTTTCTTGATTTCCTCCGCAATGCTGATCGCAGGAAAAAGATGACCGCCTGTTCCACCTGCTGCAAAGACAATTCTTGGATTCCCCTTTTGCACATTCTCCGCTCAATCCTAATGTGAACTTCTCTCAGTGAGAACCCGACTCCTTGACAATAAATGCTAATACACCGCTCCGACTTGCCCTTGGTCGATCGCTTCGGGCGTATACTGCACCGATTCCATCCGTGGACGAAGAGGCGTTTGTGTTGAGATATTGAGTAACACACCAACCGCGCACGCCGTGAAGAACATCGATGAACCACCATAGCTCACGAACGGCATCGGCAAACCAGTCGTGGGGAGAAGTCCGAGCGTTACCGCTGCATTCACGAGCGCATACAATGTAATCGACGACGTGATGCCAATGGTGAGATATCTTCCCAAATCATCCTTTGCAAGCTTTGCGATCTTCAAGGCTCGAAGAAGAAGTATGAGAAAAAGGAAAAGAAGAACCATTGTTCCGACAAAACCGTATTCCTCCCCGACGATCGAGAAAACAAAATCTCCGTACGACTCTGGAAGGAAAAAGTCGCGCTGCTTACTCATGCCGGGGCCCACACCGAAGAGACCACCATTCCCAAACCCGATGATCCCTTGATCGAGCTGATAATTCGTGGCAGTGTGATTACCACTCCCACCGAAAAATGCCGTGACACGGCGCATACGGTATTCTGCACTCAACATGTAGATTGCGAGAAGAGGCAGAAGTGCGCTCAACGATAGAGTTATGTGCTTGATCCTAGCCCCTCCAACAAAGAGCATGAGAATGCTGAACAGAAACACCATAATCCCTGTGCTGAAGTTCGGTTGCAGAAGGACAAGCCCAGTGACCAATGTGATCCAGATGAACATTGGGAGGAAACCGGTCTTGAAGTCCCGTATGCGCTCTTTCTTCTCCGAGATTAAGACACAGAGATGGATGATAAGTGCAAACTTAGCAAAATCGGACGGCTGGAAGCCAAAACCGCCAAAGCGAAGCCAGCGGGAAGCACCCTTGATTTCCCCGCCAAGCGTTAGCGTTGCCGCGAGCAATCCAAGAGCGACGATCAGTCCCAACTTACTTACTCTCGCATATCGGTGATAATCGAGTTTCATAATGAGAAACATGGCAATGAGGCTCACCACCACCTTAACGATATGTCGCTGGAGAAACGCTTCACTCTTCCCGAATTTCTCCTGTGCAATAGTAGAGCTCGCGCTGTAGACAACGCCGATCCCAATCACCATGAGAATGAGGACGGCAATGAGCGTCACAAGGTCTATGTGGTTACCACGATGCTTGAACATATGGGCTTCGGTGAATACTCTTTGCGCACCCGTGTTTGAACTGCGATGATAGTTCTCCGTCACTCACAACTTGTGTACGATCTCCTTGAACACTCTCCCCCGGTGTTCAAAGTTCTCGAACCAATCGAAGGACGTACACGCCGGCGAAAGGAGGACGACGGTTCCACGCGCAGCCAGGGCCGCCGCCTTCCACACTGCTTCCTCCATTGACTGTGCCTTTTCCACCTTTGTTATGTTTCGAAAAACCTCGAAGACTTTATCGGCAGATTCTCCGATCGCAATGATCGCTTTTACCCGCTCTCGAACGAGATCAGAGAGCCTCGAGTAATCATTTCCCTTGTCTCTGCCGCCCATCAGGACGATGAGGGGTTCCTCGAAGCTATGCAGCGCATACCAAACAGAATCGACGTTCGTTGCCTTTGAATCGTTCACATACTTCACACCGTTTAGTTCACGGACAAATTCCAACCTGTGTTCCACACCTGCAAATGTCTTCAAGGTTTCGCGGATCGCTTCCATGGGCACCCCCATGACCCTGCTTGCCAACGTAGCGGCCATCGAATTATAGAGATTGTGTATCCCCTTGATGGAAATCTCTCTCGCAACGATAACGTCTTCAACTCTCCCTGACTCGACCATAGTTACCCTACCGTCTTCAACATAGGCACCTTCGTCCAGCTTTATTTTTACGCTGAACGGGAGAAGCCGCACGAGCGAGGCAGCGTGCTTGCGTACTTGGACGCTGGCCACTGGATCATCAAAGTTGTAGATGAGAAAATCTTCCATCGTTTGATTCTTAAAGACCCGAAGCTTCGAAGCAATGTAGTTCTCAAACGATTTTCCGTATCGGTCGAGGTGATCCGGCGTAATGTTGAGAATCACTGCCGTCTTCGGACGAAATGTCTCGATATGATCCAACTGGAAACTGCTTACCTCCACGATAGCAACAGCCGCTTGATCCAGGTCCAGAACGAAATTCGAGAACGCTGCGCCAATGTTCCCTGCAACAACACATTCCTTCTTTGCATGTTCAAAGATCCTTCCAAGAAGTGTGGCTGTTGTGGTTTTGCCGTTCGAACCTGTAACGGCAACAATCGGTGCCTTGCAGAACCAGCTAGCAAACTCCAACTCGCTGACGACTTTGATCCCTCGCCTCTGAGCCTCAACGACAACAGGAGCGTCCGAGGGCACCCCCGGACTGATGACCATCAAAGAACAATCGTAGACGCGGTCAGTATGGCCACCGGTCTCGAAAGGAACCTGGGCGGATTTGAGCGTCTGGATTGGAGATGTTCCGCCAAAGGCGGATCCGCCTGTGGCGGAGAGCTTCTGCGCTAATTCCTTGTCACTGACGAAAACCTGTGCCCCTTGGGACTTGAGGAGCTTCGCAGCAGCAAGACCGCTTCGCGCTGCTCCAATCACTGTGACTTTGCCTTTGATGAGTTCTCGAGACATTCATTCTGATTTTCTCAGATTCCGCTGATTACTCGTATTTCGCAGAGAAGGGCAAACGCACATCTGTGGAATCTGCAATCTGCGATGAAATCTGCGCTATCTGTGAAAATCTGCATGATCATCTTACCTTAAACGTTGCAAGACTCAATATCATAAAGAGGATCGCAACGATGTAGAACCGCGTGACAATCTTTGGCTCGGGCCATCCGAGCATTTCAAAGTGATGGTGGATCGGCGCCATTTTGAACACCCGCCGGCCCGTTCCATATTTCTTCTTCGTGTACTTAAAATAGTATCGCTGAATGATGACAGAGAGCGCCTCGAGGAGAAAAATCCCACCAAGCGTTGGAAGAAGAAGCTCTTTCTTGATCAAAACGCAGAGTGCACCAATCGCACCACCCAGCGCAAGCGAGCCCGTATCCCCTAAAAATACTTGCGCTGGGTAGGCGTTGAACCATAAGAAACCGAGCGACGCTCCCACCAGCGCCGCGCAGTATATGGTAAGTTCGCCATTGCCTCGCAAAAAGGGTATCGTGAGGTAATGGCTGAGCACCGCATTTCCCGAGATGTAGCTGATCACCGCCAGTGTCAGCGCCACAATGCCGACTGTACCAATGGCAAGGCCGTCAAGCCCATCCGTCAGATTAACGGAGTTCGAAGTCGCGGTGATGACAAGGATGACCATCGGGATGTAAAAATATGAGAAATCAAGCTCGAGATCTTTGAAGAATGGAAC
>CAYHSB010000007.1:0-13467 GCA_964359185.1 uncultured Chitinophagales bacterium | reverse complement strand
CCATCGGGATGTAAAAATATGAGAAATCAAGCTCGAGATCTTTGAAGAATGGAACTGTCGTCGCAGACTTTAACCGCACAAGATCTCCATCGATCCACTGTGGAAAAAAATAGATGACACCCCCAAGAATGAGACCAATGGTAATCTGCCCAAGGAGTTTGTATCGTCCAATGAGTCCCCGGGGCTTCTTCCTCACCACCTTCAAGTAGTCATCGAAAAACCCCACGACGCCTAACCATACCGTGACGAGCAGAATGAGAACTACGTAACCGTTCTTGACATCGCCCCAAAGGAGCGTCGGCACAAAGACAGACGCGAGAACGATGAGGCCGCCCATAGTCGGTGTGCCCGCTTTGCTCAAGTGGGTCTTGGGAGCCTCAAGTTTGGCTGCCTCCCTGACCTGGCGCGCTTTCAATTCGCGGATAATCTTCGGGCCAATCCAGAAACTGATAATCAGAGCTGTAACAGCTGCCGCTGCTGAACGGAACGTAATAAACTTGAAAACCCCGAATCCCGGTGGTGCGTATGCATGTTCAATGAGATCAAATAAATAATAGAGCATCGAGCTTTCACAAACGAGCGCGGCAGAACCGAGAAGAAGATTCCCAGTGTCCTATTTCTTCGCGTGCAAATGTTCTGTGAGATGGATGACAACGTCCTCCATCTTCATTCCACGCGAACCTTTCACGAGCACAATATCCCCAGGCACAACAAGCTCTTCGAGATACGCGATGAGCGTCGATTTTTCCTCGTAATGAAAAGCATACGGTGTACCCAAACCGGCTGCCGTGGCGGCGGATTCCCGACCATACGTCAGGACGTACTCGAATCCAAGGCGGGCAATCTCTCGTCCAATATTCCTGTGCTCCTGCTCAGAAACCTCCCCAAGTTCGAGCATATCACCGAGCACAACGATCCTTTTGGCCCTACATTCCAGAGCAGCCAGAGTACGAAGCGCCTCAAGAACTGAATCGGGGTTCGCATTGTAGGTGTCGTTGAGAATGGTCACACTACCGATTTTCAGCATCTCCATTCTCTGACTGCTTGGCCGGTGTTTCGCCAACGCCGATTTTATTCTCGTGCCACTTACCCCGAAATGCAATCCGACTGTAGCAGCCGCAAGTCCATTTTCAACTGTATACTTTCCAAAAGTTTGCAACTGAACTGAGTACGGCTTGGAAAGCGGGTGCCCCCCAAATGAAAACCTCGGTTGAATCCGATCGTTCAACCCAAGGAATCTCCCCCTGACGTTCACCCGCCTTCCGCCGAAACCGTATGTAAGTTTTCTTCTCAGCTTTTTCGCTTTCTGAACAACAAATGGATTGTCAGCATTCACAAACCCGAGACCGCGCGGCGCGAGCCATTCGAACAGTTCACCTTTCGCTTTGGCGACCCCCTCTACGCTTCCGAAGAATTCGAGGTGTGCCCGCCCGACGTTTGTGATCAGACCGTGTGTTGGCTCAGCCACCCCACAGAGATACTCAACTTCCCCGAAGTGGTTTGTCCCCATTTCGAGCACGGCCATTTCGTGTCTCTTCTGTAAGCGAAATAGAGTCTTGGGCACGCCAATGTGATTGTTAAGGTTGCCCTCTGCTTTCAGAACCCTAAACTTCTGGCCCAGCACTTCTGCGATCATCTCCTTTGTCGTTGTTTTGCCGTTACTGCCAGTTACAGCGATGACCGGGATGTCAAATCTTCTCCGATACAATCGCGCAAGTTGTCCGAGTGCATGGACCGAATTTTTCACAAAGAGAAGAGGATAGTTCTCCACACTGGATGCTCTTGCAGCAAATCCTTCCTCCACAACAGCAACCGCACAACCGCACAAGAACGCTTCGGATACAAACGAGTGGCCATCAAATTTTTCTCCGCGGATGGCAAAGAAGACATCTCCACCTTTGACTGTCCGCGAATCAGTTGAGACTCCTCTGAGCTTCTTGCCAAGAAGTGAATGGATGTTTTGTGCGCGGACATGTTCAATTCCCAAGAGCTCGCGAGTATCCAATTGCATGACCAGTATCCAACACTTCCATGGAAACAAAGCGCAGAGAGTTCTTGATGCGTTACATCGAGCTTAGATATGCTTCTACCACTTCACGGTCGTCAAAGTGGATTTTTCTATCCCCAAGAACTTGGTATGTCTCGTGACCTTTCCCGGCGATCAAAACGATATCCCCCTGCTCTGCAAGCCCCAAACCAGCGCGAATCGCTTCTCTCCGATCCGTGATGCGCATGACCTTCACACCCCTTTGAACTCCCTCGAGGACCTCATCGATGATATGCTCAGGGTCTTCGTGACGAGGGTTATCCGAAGTAACAACAGTTAGCTCGCTCAACTCGCTTGCAATCCTGCCCATCTGTGGACGTTTTGCGCGGTCCCGTTCACCTCCGCAGCCAAAAATCGTGATGATCTTGCCCGGCTGATTTACTGAGCGCATTTCACGAATAGCTTCAAGTGTTTTCTTGAGAGCATCCGGCGTATGTGCGTAATCGATGATCACTGTCCACCCTTTGGGGGAGAGGATCCGCTCGAACCGTCCTCGGACGGATCCCACTCTCTCGACCCCCATCTGAATGTCTGCCCTGTCAACTCCCAAAGCCAGAGTGCTCGCGACCACACCCACCAGGTTGTAAAGATTGAATCGACCAGTTAGTGGAGAGGAGATCGTCATTGCTTTGCCACCGTATCTCACACTGAAGGAAGTTCCATCCATTCCTGTTTTCACGTTCTCGACGGCCACATCGCCCCGTTTCTCCACTCCGTATGTGACACGCCTCGCCTTTGTCGAAGTGACAATTGAAAGACCGCGTTCGTCGTCGAGATTCGTTACAGCGATGGATTCTTCGCCCAAGCCATCAAAGAGCAGCTTCTTTGCATTGAAATATGCATCCATCGTTCCGTGGAAATCGAGGTGGTCTTGCGTGAGATTCGTAAAGAGCGCAAGCTGAAAATCAAAGCCGTACACACGGTCGAGTGCAAGGGCGTGTGAGGAGACTTCCATGACAGCGGATCGACAACCGCTCTTCACCATAGCGTCAAGAAGCGAATTGAGTTCCAGCGATTCCGGTGTCGTGTGGAGAGCAGGGATCATTTCCTCACCAACCTTATACTCAATCGTGCCGATCAGCCCGACCTTTTCGCCCGTTGCCTCAAGAATCGACCTCAGGAGGTGCGTAGATGTCGTTTTTCCATTTGTACCGGTTATGCCCATGAGTCGAAGTTTTTGCGCTGGGTGCCCGTAATAGTTCGCTGCCATTTTGGCGAGAGCACGCCGAGAATTCCCGACAACAATCTTGAGGACATCATTATGTAAGAAAAACGAATCGGGCATTGCCCGATCATCTTCAAGAACAACAGCCCGCGCACCTTGACGAACGGCATCCTCAATAAACCGATGACCATCGAGCTTCATGCCTCGAATAGCAACGAACACATCTCCTTTCTCGACAGTCCGAGAATCGTAGGCGATCTTCCGAACGATGACGTCCTCGGTCTGAACCATTTTCCCGTATGCCATTTGGAGTAACTTCGTTACCTGTATTCCGTCGAAAAGCTGGAGAAGTGTCATACATCTTGGAGCTCTACAGAGGTTCGAGTGGCCATCTAGTTCGTGGAGGCACTAGCTAATCGCCTTGGCTCGCACGTAAGTGATACTGTTGTTCCGACCTTAACCTTTTCGCCCGGGACGGGGTTCTGGCTTATGACAATGCCCGATCCACTCACTTTAGCGAGCATCCTCTCAATTGCTAAGAGGTTTATCGCTCGTCGAATGCTCAATCCTCGCAGATCAGGTGTCTCCACATATCCGTTGGCAGTCAGTTTCTCTCTCTGTGTGAGAAATAACGTGACAAGGCCACCACTCTCAATTTTACCACCCGGTTCGGGAACCTGTCTCAAGACGATTTCACCGTCGCCGACCATTTCAGTCCTGAGGCCGCGCTGAACAAGAAGATTCCGTGCAATATCCGCTCTCATAGTGCGGACGTCGGGGAGCGAATAGAAGCCAGATGAGTCTGTCCGCGCAATGACACTGCTCCCACGAGCTCGTGGGATGTGCAACGCTGTACTCATGATTCGCTCAGCAATTGAACGGAAAATTGGAGCCGAGACAAGACCGCCATAATAGCTCCCGTTCCTCGGGTTATCGACCATCACGAGGCAGACAATCTGGGGATCGTCCGCAGGGAAGAATCCGATGAAGGATGCTGTATAGCTTCCTGTTTGGTACTTTCTATCAACATACTTCTTTGACGTCCCAGTCTTTCCCGCGATCCGTATGCCCTCAATCTTTGCCTGGGTGGCAGTCCCACGCTCGACGACGCCTTCAAAGAACTGTGTGAGTGTTTGCGCTATTCGTTCCGAAATCACCCTCCGGACGACTTTCGGTTTCCCCTCCTCGATTATCTCACCGTTTGCGCTGACAATTTTTCTTACGAGGAACGGTTTGAAAAGAACCCCCCCGTTGGCAACAGCACCATATGCAGCAAGGATTTGAATCGGGGTGGCGCCCACCTCGTAACCGTAAGCCATTGTGTTCAAGGTTGTTGCAGACCACGTGCTCCGTTTCTTCAGCTCCCCACGGATTTCTCCCGGCACCTCGATCCCGGTAGGTGAGCCAAACCCGAATTCCTTTGACTTGCGATAAAGTCTCTCGCCCCCGATGATATCGCTCACCTTTGCCATGACGATGTTCGAAGAGACTTCCATCGCTTGCTGGAAAGAGAGCCACTCGTATTTATGCGTGTCTCTGATAACTCGATGCCTCCCATTCCGGAGGGGGATTCTGTACTCACCATTTTCTGCAAAGAACATCTGGTCGGGCGTGACGAGACCGGCCTCCAACGCAGCAGAGGCAGTCACAAGCTTGAAGATCGATCCTGGTTCGAACAGATCCGCAACCGCACGGGGCTTCTGGTTCTGTATCTGACCGCGGCTGACGTCGTTTGGGTTTACGCCGGGATACTGGGCGAGTGCAAGGATCTCACCGGTCTTGGGGTTCATTGCCCCGACGAGACCTCCGTCGGCCTTATTCCTTTTTACTCCTTGCTCCAATTCTTCTTCTATGATTGACTGGTACATCAGATCTATGGTCAAGTGCAAATCGGGACCCGCGGTTGGTTCCAATCTTGGATAGTCCACTGACGGCTTGCGATTCCCAAAGCCATCTCTTTGGAGAATGACGTAACCGTCTATTCCCCGTAATTGCTTGTCGAACTGAAGCTCCAAACCGCTCAGGCCCTTATTGTCGATGTCGGTGAACCCGAGAAGTTGCCCTGCAACCTCATCGTAATGATACAAGCGCTTTGGCTCACGGAGCGCCACGACTCCTTCGAAACCTTCCCCCTTGAATCTCTTAGCAATATCTGGTGAGACGCTACGCTCAACCCAAACGAATTTCTTTTCTGCTCTCAACCTCTTGAGATAGAATTTCTTCGGCCTCCCAAAGAACCGGGAAAATTCCTCGGCAACTTTTCTCGATCCGTCATCTATTATCTTCGGATTAGCTGCGAAAGAGATAAACATGCTATTCGAAACCAGCACATTGCCATTTCGATCGTAGATGCTCCCTCTCGCCGATGGAAGAGGCATCCGCACTTCGTATTGACGTCGTGCGATTTCTTGGTACTTCGGGGCTTCCACAACTTGGATTTGGGCGAGGCGCCACGAAATGAGAATAAAGAACAGAAGGAGCGCCATTTTCACAGCGAGCAACCTGGTCCGCAGGACCCGCTCCGTTCGAGTAGCTTCGGGCTGCAGACTATCTTGTTTTTGTGCAAACATCGAGTCTCTTTCTACATCCCCTATTAATTTTTAAGGAGTTTCTCGTCGACCTCAAGTGTTCGAGGTTGCTCTTTCGAATACTGCAGACCAAGCTTCTCAGTTGCAATTTTTCCAATCCTTTCGAGACTCGATCGCCTATTGACTTCCGCACGCAGGATTTCGTTCCCATTCACGAGTGCTTCATACTTTTGCTGAAGCTCGCCAACTTCTACGGCTAACCGATTTACTGCAATGATGTTGCTGATATAGAGGATAATGCCAACGGCCGCGACAAAAAGAGCTGCCATGGTATTAAAAGCAGACGACCTGCGCTTGGGGAACTTCGGGCTGTGGGTGGTTGGCTCGTTCGGCGGGGTCCTCTCTGAGATACCGTCATAGTAGAGCAGCCGACGGTCTTTCACTCCCGACTCAGACGAATTGTCGTCTGCAATTCGAACTGTTGGTGACATCACGTTTGTGAAACTTTTTCTGCTGCCCTCAGTTTTGCACTCCGAGCACGAGAATTACTTCGAATTTCCTCTCTTGAGGAAACAATCGGTTTCTTGGTCAGTATCTTCAGCTGTGCAACTTTCGGTTGGTCTGGAAGAAGTTTGCTCCCCGATGGGTGCGTTTGAGCTGCTTCTTCCTTGAAGAAATTTTTCACGATGCGGTCTTCGAGTGAGTGATAGGATATAACGACGATCCTTCCTCCAACTCGAAGGAGCTCTATGCCATCGCGCAAGGCTATCTCAAGATTCCTAAGCTCCTTATTCACTTCAATCCGAATCGCTTGAAACACCCGGGCAAGTGATTTCGTTAAGAACCGTGTGCCTACAACCGATCGAATGAGATCCGCAAGCACTCCTGTCGTCTCGATTACCCTACTCCGACGAACATGAACGATTTTCTTCGCCAGTCGTCGTGACAATCGTTCTTCTCCATAATTCCAAAAGATATCAGCAAGCGTTTCCTCCGAATAACGGTTGACGACTGTCCAAGCATCTAATATTTGTCGGCGGTCCATCCGCATATCAAGACGCTCATTGCCGCGAAAGCTAAACCCTTTCACTTCATCATCAAGTTGACGACCTGAAACTCCAAGATCCAGGAGCATTCCGTCGATCGCGTTCACTTTGAGATTCTCCAGGATATATTTCACGTTGCGAGAATTTCCTTGAACGAGCGCTACCCGATTTCCAAATCGCCTGAGTCGGTTCCTCGCAAATTCAGTAGCGTCCTGATCTGCATCAATGCCGATAAGCCTTCCGCGTTCTGAGAGATGGTTGAGGATAGCCTCTGCATGACCACCGCCACCAACCGTGCCATCGACGTAGATCCCCTCTGATTGAGGATTCAGGAACCGCAATGTTTCTGCAAGAAGTACCGGCGTGTGATAGACATACGTCATTTCCTCGGCCGCCCGGCTTGACCAACAGCATTACCCCTTTTGACCTAAGACCGCCTCGGCGACTGACTCGTAAGAGGTGGGTTGAGTACTCAGATACTCCTCATAGACCTTTGGATTCCACAACTCGATCCGCTCGAGGACACCGATGATGAGAATCTCGTTTTCAATGCCAGCAAACTTCAAGAGGTCTTGAGGGATGATGATACGAGCCTGTCCGTCTAACTGCGATTCGGTAGCCCATTGGAGAAGAGTTCGCACGAAGAATCTGTGCTGCGGATTAGAAGGAGAGAGCCCGCGAATGGATTGCTCCAGCTTGTTCCACTCATCCAGAGGGTAAACAAAGAGGCATTGCTCAAAGCCTCTTGTGATTACGAAGGTGTCGTTGGCTTCTGGCGAGAGAGACTTACGAAGCTTTGCCGGAATGTTGATACGGCCTTTACTATCAACTGAGTAAGCGTACCGTCCTTTGAAAGATGACATTTTTTCAGCCGAGAAATCGAAAGGAAAATGGCCTGTTTCAAAAACTTTTCAACCCACCAGTGCCCCACTTTTACCCACCACGCGAACCTAATTTAAGCAATTAAAATTTAATGTCAAGGAAAAAATGGAAAAACAAAGAGTTTGAGGGATGTGGATAACTACAGAAGGCGGGGAGCTGGGTAGAGAATGAGGTGATTACCCACTGGATGTTTAATTATGAAGTGACTCCGTCAATATCAAAACCCTCGGATATAGTTTCAAACGGGCACATTTCTTAATCCCAAGAAGGATGACTACTAAATCCATGTGGATGATTTACATCTGTGAAGTCTCTTTCATGAGACCTGAAGTCGTCAGGGGTCCGACTCTAATTTTTGTTTTCTCCTCCAGCACTTTAATCACCGCCGAGTAGTCTTCCTTCTCGAGACCGTGTGTGCTGGCATCCCTGTGAAGCTCGCGAATCGCCTCGACAGCGGGAAGTGAAACGCCCAGTGAGCGCGATCCTTCAACATGTGTGCAAGAAGGAACCTCGGCGTGAAGTTTCGTCTTCCAATCGCCTCCCCCTTCGTCTGGTACATCGGTGCGCCCAGCGCTGACTCTTTCAAAACCTCAAGGACTGTACTCGACAGCACGCCAGCCCTCTGACTGAAAACCAATCCCTCAGCGAGTGCAGGAATCATGCTCGCAATGAATAGGTTACAGGCCAGCTTTAAGTTCCCTGCCTTTGTGATGTCATCGAAGTACCAGATGCGCCGCCCCAAAGTCTTGAGGACGGTCTCGCAGCGACCAGCTGTTGCAGGATCTCCGCCGACGAAAATCAAAAGCGAACCATCGCCGGCCTGAGGGACGCTGCCCAGCACGGGCGCGTGAAGGAATGCTGCGTGTTTCGCCTGATACAATCGCTCCAACTTCGTGGTGGCCAAAGGAGAAACCGTGCTCATATCGATGTGGACTTTGTTTGCTTCAGCACCATGGAGCAGGCCATCGTTCCTTGTGGTGATATCATCAAGTGCCTTCGAATCAGATACCATCGAAACGACGATCTCGCTCTGTTCCATGAGTGCTCGTGGACTCTCGCACCATACTGCTCCTTTCTCGAGAAGCTCGTCAGCTCTCTCGGGTGCGGTTGTACACACTGAGAGAGAAACCGCTTCCCAATAAACGTAACGCCATGGGTTTACCCATCATCCCTAAACCGATGAATCCTATCTGCTCCTTCATTTCTCCTTCTCCATAACGATTTATTATAAAATCACTCCGAGCCGCTTGAGTTCTGACTGGAGAGAATCGGCTCCCCGAAAAACAACGCCAACCATGCCTGCATTTCGTCCAGCTTGGACATTTTGCTCGAGATCATCTATGAATAAAACTTGCCGCGGAGGTACATCAACATCTTTAAGGACACACTGATAGATAGCCGGCTCGGGTTTTAAAGCACCGATCTGATAAGAAAGAAAACATCGTTCAAAATGACGCAGAATCGGAAAACTTTCCGTCGAGTGGCGGAAGTGAAGCTCGTTTGTGTTACTCAAAAGCATCAAACGATACTCTGATACAAGGCGCTCAACCAATTTGGATACGCCGGGAACTGGACTCGGCAGAATAGAGACCCAGGCTCTTCTGAACTCTTCAAAGGTGTACGACCTCTGAAGCTTTGCATTGATCACACCCAAGAATTCTTCTGCAGTCACTTTGCCCATCTCGTACGCTCGGGAGTCTTCCTCAAGAAGTTCATACAACTCTCTCTCGGCCATCTCATGGTCGAAGCCCAGTGTCCGCAGAAAGCCACCATAGTCCACCCGCACGAGGACGTTGCCAAGATCAAAAAGGATTATTGAGAAAGGCTTCTGAATTGTGTTTGAGCTTTCCATCTCATATCTCACTCTGACTTTGCCCCGGCAAAACCTGTGACCATTGGGGCCAAGATTTCCTCACCGACCTGCAAGATTCTAGCAATCTCATCTTTCATCGTGCTATAAAAGTACGAAACCCACCACCCTCCGGGGATCTGGGATAGCTTTTGGCTGGACAACAAAGAAGTGCCATCAAGCTGGGGAAGCAACATCTGAAGGCCCGGGACAGATGGTGAGCGATGCACCTGAATGCTTAGGAGCGTGTGGAAGCGCGCTTCCTGTCGAGCGCGATACACGTTAAGTGCAGCTTCACGTTTCTCGGTCGGAAGGTGGGGAAGTTTTGCTTGAGTCTCAAGAATGTCTTCAAGCAAGCCCATGTCTAATTCCAGCCGCTCCATCTCCTCAATATAATGTTGCAATGCTTCTGTCCCACCTCCGGGTTTCGCAAGCGCGTCGGTAAACATCGTCTTGAGGGAAAACAATTGCTGGCGCCATTTGTGAACTAGCTCCTCAGAGAGCAAGCCCTTCTTAAGTTTGTCGCGTAGACTCGCATAGTGGCTGGTGATCGAATCGTAGGGATGATTCCACTCAATCCAGAGTTGATTTACCTGATTCAACCCCTCAAGAACCAGATGAGTCCGCTCTGTTCCAAAGTATTGCTGCAGTGCTGCACCCCAAGCCAATGGCGGATCGTAACCAGCAGGGTTCCATGCCAGTGAAGCACAAGTTATTACACTTGGATGGTAGGCAGAATACGGCATCGGCAGATTGACACCATACCCTTTCATGGCTGTCGCGAATTCAGGCGGACGGTTGTGAACGGGAAAGGGAAGAATAACGGATCGGCGGTAATCGTTCACAAGCTGATTCTCGAAGAAGATCGGCTTGCGCTGAGCGAGCCTGTTGAACTCCTTTTCCTGCACTTCTGCATATCCTTCTGGATAGTCATTCCAGTTGTTGGCGATGTAGATCTCGACTCCTTCGGGTAGCGATGCACCGAGCTTTTGAAGATACTCGATGTGCTTCAGTCGGAATTCCTCGGCGCGTTCTGGCTGAGGCGGCCAGCCAGGCAATTCTCCGGGAACCCAGTACACTTCGGGCACAAAAGTAAATTCAAAGTCTTTCCCTAATCGCTCTTCCAGTCGGCTGTGAATCGACATGGTCAAGTTCATTTCTGCCTCGATTGACTGGAGCGTTTGATCATCGAACATGATGCCAAAACTGCGGAAGCCTGCCTCAACCGCCTCGTCATAAATTGTGACAACTCGATTTACATGGTCAGTATTCGTAGCGTCAAAGTCATCTGGAAAAGAGAGCCGGCTCAGTTGAAACATCAACTCGATGCCATGCTTGCGGGCATATTCAACCATCCGGCGATCCTCTTCTTCAAGGCGTTCTCGCGTTGTCCAGTTCCACAAACCATAAAAGATTCGGTTGAACTTGTACCGAAATGCAAAGTCGATGACCTCTCTCGGATGCCGATCGCTCCGAACCCAGCCAATGAGAAGGCGAAGAGGCAATGCCGGCCAATCTTCAATCTCGCCGCAGGGGACGCAGATCTCACGCTCACGGTCCTTTGAAAGCGACTGCACGAGAGTTGTCACGCCGCGCAACAATCCTTCCCCGTCGTTCGAGACAAGGATGACACGATCCTCGCCAATTTGTAATGCATATGACTCCTTTTCTGATGGAAGCGCGATCCTCATTCCCTCGATCCATTTCTGGGCAATTGAGCCGGGTTTCGCCACTCCAACAACGAAATGCACTTCGGCAGAGTTTGGACTAACCGATTCCCAGCCAAACAGCTGGCGTAATTCGCGTCGCAACCATGCGATGGCTGTGGCTTCGTGGCCTGAAGCTCCTTGATTATAGATAAGATTGGCCGTTGAGGTGCCGCCGCGAGTCAGTTGCAACATCTTGCCAGTGAGAGAGATGTGTTGAGGACGAGGAAGAATTTGATCTTCCAAGCGGGTTGGGAGAATCCCCGCAGGAGGATTATGAGGACGAGTGCCAAACATGGACATAGGTTTTCTACCCTCTCGACTTAATTCTTCCTGATACTCGAATTTTTCATCACTCATCCTTCGTTTGAGATTCTGATCTCCTCACCAATCTCCACAGTCACATAGTACCCATTCCCCGCGGGTCCGCAGTTCACAATCTTCGTTTTCCCAATCGTATCTTGTCCACGCGCCTCGTGGATATGGCCGCAGATGACAACATCGGGCTGTTCACGCTCGATGAACTCCCGTACAGATCTGCTGCCGACATGCTTACCAAGAAAGACCTTGTCAACTTTCGTGTTCAACGGGGAGGCATGAGGGACAAACACCTTCACTTTGCAACTCTTCACCTCGAGATAACCAGCGTCAATCCGTTTTGCAATTTCCTCCTCGGAGATCTCATAGGGTGTATGAAGGGAAGAGAAGGGAGAAGCCGAGACACCGAAGAAGCCAACATCGTTAATCTTTACACCCCGGCCATTGATAGAAACGCCAGATGCTTCAAGTGTACCTTCGATCTCCGGGGGATCCATGTTTCCAGCAACTGCAACAATGGGAGAACCAAACTTCTTCCAGCTCTGAATGACTCCCTCTACTTCCGACGGCGTCCCATAGGTCGTGATGTCTCCGCCGATAACAACGACATCCGCGGAGACCCTGCTCAGGATCTCTTCTACTTTCTTGTAGGAACCGTGGATATCGGTGAAGGCGAGAATCTTCATATTACTCCATGATGCCACGCATTACTCTAGAAATCAATGTCGTTGAGAACCCCGAATCTATTTGAAAGAGAAGGGGGATTGAAGCGGGTTGAGTTCATGTTGGAAGAGGTATTTCAATGAAACTACCAATCATTGGGTGTACTTTGCGTAATGTCAGTTACTCTAATCTGCGAGTGCAAAGAGCAAGGAGGTAACATCCGCCTGCGAGCAGGAAGACCAGCCAAAAACCAAACTCGATCGAAAGGATGATCGCGAGCACTGCCGAGACCACCGAAGCAAATCCATTGATCCCCCAGGCCCAAGGGACTAGCGAACCGTTCAGCCAATGTAATCGTGCCAGTGCAGAAGGAAACGGCATCCCCATGAGAAAAGAAATCGGCGCAAGAAGCAGCACGGCCAGTCCGTACCTCCAGAAATCGGATAAGTGAATGAGTCCGCGAACAACGCTCGGCAATCCTGCCATGTAGAGAATGGTCATAAGAAAAATTCCGATGAAAATCCACTTCAGTGTCAAAAGTGGAACGCCCGAGCCGGCACGAATCACCAGACTCCCGAGTCCGGAGAAGAGCAACATCCCCGTGATCACCGCTGAGACAGAGTACAACGGATGACCAAGGAAGAGCGTGAGAGTCTGGATGAGTACCATTTCCAACAACATGTAGCCCACTCCGATTCCGCCAAAATACAGAAGTGGTTTGAGAAAAGCTCTCGCCTCGATCCCTTTTCTTCGGAGGAAAATGAGGGGGAATAAAATAAGGAGGAAGCTGATGACAACGACGACCAGCAGCGTCACGATAATGACAACATATCCCCATTCTAAGAACGGCACCCCTTCACGTCCAACTTGCTCAACAAACCAGGGGAGATTCTTCCAGCGGAGGAAATGTCCGAAGTACGGATGCTGGTCGCTTGCCGCGGCGACGTCGAACGGATACTCCCTGATGAATGTCTCTTTTCGGTGTGAGAGCAGCGACGTGATTGCTTTATAATAGAGGGGCTGCTGTAATTGATGGTAGCGATTTGTCTCGCTTTCTTGGATTCCGGGAACGTACATCAAATCAAAGCTGCGGCTGCTGCAGAATTCGCGGACTCGGGTGATGTCTTTCTCCTCAAGAGGGGTCCGCTTCACGACGATGGTTGCGGTTCCCCAGCTTCGAATCGCGGCGAGGTGAGACGATGGATCTTTGATCCCCATTCTCTCAAGGGCTTCAAGTAGGGTTGTAACAAGTTTGAGGACGGA
>CAYHSB010000006.1:15425-24697 GCA_964359185.1 uncultured Chitinophagales bacterium | reverse complement strand
CTCCGAGAGAATCTTCCCCACGAGTTCAAGACCCTCGATGATTCCTTCGCGAAACTTTCCTTTCTTGAATTCCACACTCATCGAATCCGCAACCCGCTCCCAAGTACCGTCGGCGACATTCCGATGGATGCCCTCGTCTGCGACGATATGGAATTTTCGCTCGCTGAGAAGAAGAAACAAGAGGATGGCAGTTCGATCTCTCGTTTTCGAAAGATCAAGACGATGGAACTCCCTCAAAGCGATTTTCTCGAGCGAAAGTCCTTTCTCTCCAAAGTGACGCCGTTCCCGCACAACCAACCTTATCTCTCCACTCGTGACCGTTTCCGTCATGTGGATTGCCTGCGAGATTGCCTCCCGGTCTTCTTTCGTTAGGACCTGGTCTATGAAATGTCTCTTCACTCGTTCCACCGCTGGACGATTACTCGGAAAGGTCGATCATTTTTACGCCCTTCACGTAGGGGACAGTCTTGGCTTCCTTCAAGTCTTTCAATCTGCGCAGCTTTTGCTCAATGCGATCCAGGCTTTTTCCAATCGTCGCAAGGTGTTTTTTGAGGTCACTCGAGGGTCCGTCTTTGGAAAGCATTCCAACCTTTTTCCGAAGGTCTTTGATTGGCACATCTAATTCAGCACTGACGGAGAGAACAAGTTCCTGAATAGCTTGGAGCCGTTTTTCACTGACCTCGATTTCCTGAAGTCGCCTCTGCAGATCCCGCCTCTCGAGGACGTTAAGAAGTGTCTTTGGGAGAACAGGGCTGAGAATCTCTTCCTTAACGAGGTAATCCTCAACACCAAGTTTCATTACCTCGAGGACAAGATCGAATTCCCGGTTCACTGTGAGGAAGACTATTGGGATATGAATATTCTTCTCGTACAATCTTCGTGTGACTTCGAAACCTGTCTGACCAGGGAGAAAGTAATCCATTAGGATAATATCGAAGCTGTCATCGTTTTTGATCGCCTCAAACCCGGCTTCTCCGTTAGGCTTCCACGTGACCTGAAATTTCGCTTCTTCATGCTTCTGGAGGTAGAGGGACACGAGTCTCGCGAATTGCTCGTTGTCCTCAATGAGAAGAACTTTAACCTTATTCTCGATCATAGCCCTATCCCTCCTAGATCAGTTGCTCGATTCGTCTCACCGTGCCCTACTTTGGGGATTTCGGGATCGTAAAGTGGAACGTGGATCCCTCCCCGACCTTCGACTCTACCCAGATCCTCCCTTGGTGCAAGTCGATAATCTTCTGCACGATGGTCAACCCGACGCCAGTCCCACCATAGTCTTCCGACCGATGGAGACGTTGAAATATCCCAAAGATTTTCTCGAAGTATTGCGGCTCGATACCTATTCCGTTGTCCCTTACAAAAAACATGTGTTCCTCTGGTTCTTCACGATATCCAATGGTAATCTCCGGAGAAGGCTTGTCGTTGAATTTGATAGCGTTTGAAATGAGATTTCGGAAGACGAGCTTCATCTGACTCTCGTTGCAGTGGATCGTTGGCATCGTATTCTCTATGATCACGCGAACATTTCTCTGCCGTAAGGCAAACTCCAAATCACTCTTGATCTCTTCGATGAGTGGTCCGATAGGAACTGGTCGAAAACTTTCTGTGACTCGACTCAGTTTGGTGAGCGCGAGCAAGTCTTCAATAAACTTCTTCATGCGATCTGCAGAAGTAATCATTGAGTTCAGGTAGTCGAGCCCGGTGGAACCTAACTCTTTCTTGAAGTCAGTCTGCAAAATCTTTCCATATCCCTCGATCGTGACGAGAGGCTCCTTGAGGTCGTGGGAAACTACATAAGCGAAATCGTCCAGTTCCTTGTTCCGCCGTTCTATTTCGAGTGACTTTGCAAGCGTCTCCTGGTACAAGTGCTCAATCTGCTGGGTTCGAGCTTCAAGTTCCTCTGCGAGGCGTTTTCTCTCCGTGATATCTCGGGCGATGTTCAGCATGGCAATTGGCTCGCCCCGAGTGTTTCGGAGAAGCGTGGTATTCAGACTCACTGCGATTTTCTTCTTGTTCTTCGTTAACCACTTCATATCAAAATCGTGAAGGTAATTCTTCGTCCGAAGTTCTGAAATCCACAGAACGAACCTCGACATTTCCTCCTCTAGGAGCCACGGGTAGGGAAATTCTAACCCGAATGCCTCAGTCCGGCTGTAGCCTGTCATCTTCTCGAATTCACGATTCACTCGTAACACTTTTCCGTGGAGATCGGTGATGACGAGAGCATCTCCCATAGTCGCGAGAACGTCAGTGACGATCCTCTCTGCCTCTCCGAGTTCCGTCTGAAGGAGTTTTCTCTCGGTGATGCCTCGATGGAATGAAAGCAGACAGGGTTTCCCTTCAAAAGGAATCTGGGTTCCATGAACTTCGACCTCGAACGTTGTTTTGTCTCTACGGAGTCCACTGTATTCATAGCGATTCAAGACTTGTTTATCCGATTCATGCCGCAAGAACCATCCGAGTACTTCATCCTTGTGCTCGTCGCTTACCACCTCGGTTATTGGTTTGTTGATGAGCGCCTTTACGTTTTCATACCCGTATATGGAGGCGAAAGCATAGTTCGCATAAAGCAGCCTCCCTTGGTATGTGACTGCCGCACCATCGGGCGAGAGTTCGATGAGAGAACGGTACTTCTCCTCCGATTCCTTCAGCTTGCGCTCGAGGGCCTTCTTCTCTGTAACGTCGCGGAGGATACCGCGGTACGCAACCACTTCTCCACGCGCATTCCTAAGGGGAGTGCTCGTTTCGAGAACGTCGATGATCTCACCACTTTTCTTCTTTAATCGGAGTTCATAGTCAAGAACGTACCCGTTTTTGGCTATTGCCTCTTGGAGTTGTATTCTGTCATGAGGATTTACAAACAGTGCTTTGGGAATGCTTATCCCCATCATCTCGCTTTTACTTTTGTACCCGAAAGCTTCCACTCCTGCCTGGTTGATGTCGATGAATTCTCCATTTACGCCGCTAATAAAGTTAATGTCCTTTGAAGTCTCGAAGAGATCCCTATACATCCGCTCAGAGCGTTCGTGCTGCTCCCTTAAGGCTTTTTCATCGGTGATATCCCTAACAATGGAGGCAGCACCGATAATCTCGCCAGCTCCATTTCTAAGCGGGGTCGATGTTGTCAGCACCCAGATTCGCTTCCCGTCTTTCCTGATTTGCTCAATCTCGTGATTCCGAACCACCTCACCCCGGTCGACGACCCTATGTAGTCGATCCTTCCACTCCCTTAAACTCTCTGTGGGAATCGTCATCCGTAAGGTCTTCCCGATGACTTCCTCAGCTTTGTAACCATAGATTCTCTCCGCCACTTTGCTCCATGCCCTGACTCGCCCGCGCCTGTCAAAGCTCACGAGGCCATCTCCGAGATTCTTCACTAGGCTTTCGAGCGCAGCGAAATGAAACCCTTCTTGTTCTTTTCGTTTCTCCTTCTTCAATGTGGCATGTGCACCAACACGCCAAGAGGCAGCAGAAGTAATCCGCACCTTCTTTCTACTGATTGGCCCATTTCGCCTGGCTCTCATCAACGTAGACTCTCAGAGATCCTAACAAGAACGTTGAACAAGTTTCGCCGCTTCCCGAACTTTATGGAGGAGTGCAGAAAATGTTTCCGGCTTTAGAGACTGAAACCCATCAGAAAGTGCAAGTTCGGGGTTTTGATGAACCTCGACCATCAACCCGTCTGCACCAGCCATGACGGCAGCGAGAGCCATGGGGGTAACGAGTTCCCATGCACCCGTCCCATGACTTGGATCGACGAGGATTGGCAAGTGTGACAATTTCTTGATCACCGGAATTGCGTTGAGGTCCAAAGTGTTTCTCGTCGAGGTCTCAAAAGTTCTAATCCCGCGCTCGCAAAGGATAACGTTGTAGTTCCCCTTCGAAACAATGTATTCTGCCGCCATCAGGAGCTCTTCGATGGTAGCCGCGAAACCACGCTTTAGGAGAACAGGCTTTGTATATTCGCCCAAGCGCTCCAACAGAGAAAAATTATGCATGTTCCGGGCACCGATCTGGAGGATATCGGCATGCTCGGCAACAACAGGAAGGGTCTCCGTGTCCTTTACCTCAGTTACGACGAAAAGTCCATATTGGTTCGCAGCCTCTCGGAGATACTCGAGTCCTTCGATCTTCAGACCTTGAAATGAATATGGCGACGTTCTGGGCTTGAATGCACCACCCCGGAGGAACTTCACATCCTGCTCAGAAAGGAATTGAGCAATCTCAACAATTTGATCTCTGCTTTCAACAGAGCACGGGCCAGCGATCATCGCCAGCTCTTTGCCTCCTATCTCTGCTGCGCGCTGTGAATCATTGGCGAATCGAATGACGGTGTTCTCCGGCTTTACGTCTCGACTTACAAGCTTGTACGGCTTGGAAACCGGAATAGCCTCAACAACACCACTCATGTTGAGAAAGAGCTCTGGATCCACTTTCCCTGTGTTCCCGGTGATACCAATCGCAACTCGCTGAACACCAGGGATTTCGTGTGGCACGTATCCAAGGGATTGAATCTTGGACTTGACTCTTTCTATTTCTTCACGAGAGGCGTCAAGCCTCATCAAAACGAGCATTGGTCAAGATTCAGAATTGTGAGACTTCCGGTCCCCCCTTACCAACTCCCACTCGCACCGCCACCTCCAAACGATCCACCTCCCCCTATGGAACCTCCCCCAGAAAACCCACCACCGAACCCTCCCCCACTGCCTGTGCTACGCCATCCGCCCCAACTCGGATAGTAACCCCACCCCCCTGAACTCCCCACGTATCGCCTCACACGAGCGAAGCGTGACAGCACCACCAGAACCATACCACCGAAGAATATCACGAGGAAAACGACCCAGCCAAGCTCGCCGCTGCCTGAGACCCTTTCAACTTCATTCACGGCCGAGTACTCTCCTCGAGCTACGCTCATAAGCGTAGAAACTCCTTGTAAGATCCCGGTGTAGTAGTCATTCTCACGAAACCTTGGACGAATAATCTCACGTATGACCTTATCTGCGGTTGCGTCTGTCAGGATCCCCTCAAGCCCATACCCCACTTCTATGCGCACCAACCCATCTTGCTTAACAACAAGCAAGATGACCCCGTTGTTTCTCTTGCCAGACCCGAATTTGTTCTTCTCTGCAACACGTATCGAGAAATCTTCCAGATTCTTGCCTCCAAGGCTTGGAATGATCAAGACCGCTATCTGGACTGAGGTTGTATCTTTGAAGGCACGCAGCCGCAATTCAAGATTCTGCAGCTGACTTGAACTGAGAGTTTTGGTGAGGTCGGTGACGTAACTCTGCAGAATAGGCACTTCAAGACGCTGAGCAGGTAAACTTACGCTAGAGTATATCAAGAATGGGACGACAAGAAATCGCAAGCATCTCATGCACTCAGAATCTCACTTTTGGAGCTTCTTCAGCCGCTGGAACTGCCGTAAAGTATACTTTGGTTCCAAATCCGCCAAAGCTAGCCACGATCGAGATCGGGAAGCGTCTAACTTTCGTGTTGTACTGCTGGACAACTTCGTTGAACCGCCTTCGCTCTACTGCGATTCGATTCTCAGTTCCCTCAAGTTGCGACTGCAAAGTAAGAAAATTTTCACTCGATTTCAAGTTTGGGTAATTCTCTGCAACGGCGAGTAATCTGCTCAGTGCCGATGAAACTTCACCTTGAACCTGTTCGAATTGTCTGAACGATTCCGGATCATTCAAGAGCTGAGGGGTAATGCTCAATTGTCCGACCCGCGCGCGTGCCTCTGCGACCTTGATGAAGACCTCCTGCTCCTGCTTGGCGTATCCCTTCACGGTCTCAACGAGATTCGGGACCAGATCAAGCCGACGTTGGTATTGATTCTGGACCTGGCTCCACACCTGTGAAACTTCCTCATCGAGGGCGATGAGTGAATTGTACGCCCCGATTCCCCACGTTACAGCACTAATTGAGATCGCCAGGACTAGGATGATTATTGTTATGGCGATAAAGAGGCCTTTTTTCATGGAAAGAATACCGCTGATGGGTTGAAGGTTTGCCTGTGCATGAACTAGAAAATTGACTCCGGAAATCTTCGAGACAGCTCGGCTACAGTAGAAATGACTTTCTCTCCCTCCGTGCCGCTGAGTCTGTATGGCTGCCAGTCTCTTACACGAATAGGTATCAATGAAACCCGATTTTTCCCCGGTCGAAGTTCTACCTGGAGTACCACAGTGTCGTAGGTTCTTCTACTGTTGCCGCCAAAAAGAAAATTCCCCAAGGAGTATGCGACAACCCCGCCTTTGTACCGTTCGATCCCCTGCAGCACATGGGAATGGTGCCCTACCACAAGATCGGCACCTGTCTCGACTGCAAGATGTGCCAGGTTCACTTGCCAATCATCTGGATAGAGTGCTTTCTCCTTTCCCCAATGAAAAGCCACGACAATATAGTCAACTCTCTCCTTTTGCTTCAGTTTCTGGATATCATCTTTCACAAAAGCATCGACTCGTGGGGCAACTCCGGGCTTCGAGGCTGAAGCAGCATAACTTCCTCTTCCAAAGTACCCTAAGAATGCAACACGAATCCCTTTGATCTCAAAGATCGCTGGTTTTCGAGCTTCTTCCAAATTCTCTCCTGCTCCCACATGCCTGATCCCAACAGAATCCAGGAGACGGATTGTCTCCAACAAACCCTCGGGTCCATAGTCATATGTATGGTTGTTCGCGAGGGATACCACATCAATGCCTGACGCCAAGAGAACGCGAAGGTACTTAGGGTGCATCTTGAAATTGAATTCCTTTGCGACTCTCTTGCTGCTCGTAGTTATCGGGTTTTCGAGGTTCACCATGCAAATGTCGGCCTCAGAAAACCACCCCAGTCGCTCAAACGGATACTCAAAGCGAGTGTCGACATACTCTTCGAAATGATTTGCGAAAGTGCAATCGCCGGCAATGTATAACTTGACCTGACCTAATGTATCCCTAGAGGTCCCTTCACCCTGAAACTGTACATCGGCAATCGCTCTCACTCCTGGAGCCAACTTTCCGCTGAGAGCTGAGACAAGGAGAACTGCCAGAGCAAACCTTGCAAGGGAATAGCCCCAGCTTCGGAGCCTCCTGATCGTTTCTAACGTACTCCCAGGCACCATGCTCCACCCAGAATTGAAAGCTCGAAGAAAGTCATTCTTAAGCTAATAAGAAAAAGTCAGATGTAAACAGCATCAAAGATAAGAAGCACAAAGGCGAGGGTTATCCTCGCCCATGCCCGAACTGATAATGCCATGGTAAACGCCATGGTTACTTCAACAGCTCCCGGGCTATCACAATTCGCTGGATCTCAGAAGTCCCTTCATAGATCTCCGTGATTTTGGCATCGCGGAGGTATCTTTCCACAGGAAAGTCTCTGATATAACCATATCCCCCATGGATTTGAATCGCCTCCAAAGCACACTCCACTGCAACCTTGGACGTAAAAAGCTTCGCTTGAGCAGCGGCGTTTGAGTACCGCTCGCGTGCGTCTTTCAACGATGCGGCTTCGAATGTAAGCATCTCGGCGGCCTCGATCTTCGTTGCCATATCAGCAAGCTTGAACTGAATCGCCTGGAATTCTGACAGGTAAGAGCCGAATGCACTCCGCTGCTTGGAGTATCCCCTTGCCGCTTCAAAAGACGCTTTGGCAATTCCTAGTGCTTGCGCTGCGATTCCTATCCTACCACCGTCGAGCGTTATCATCGCAAACTTGAAGCCGAAGCCTTCCCCTCCAACACGGTTCGATTTCGGGACTCTGGAATCTTCGAACATGAGAGAGGCAGTGTCAGAGCTTCGGATGCCGAGCTTCTTTTCTTTCTTCGCGACCGAAAGCCCCGGGGTGCCTTTCTCAACGATGAAGGTGCTGATGCCACCTGCCCCCTTGGATTTGTCCGTAACAGCCATCACCAGAATGACATCGGCATTCGCTCCGTTTGTGATGAAATTCTTTGTGCCGTTCAGGATATAGTATTCACCGTCGGACACTGCAGTTGTCTGCTGATTAATGGCATCACTTCCTGCACCTGGTTCAGAGAGGGCAAAGGCTCCAAGAAGTTTCCCTTGTGCAAGTGGCACAAGATACTTTTGTTTCTGTTCATCCGTTCCCCACTCCTCGAGGCCAAAGCAGACAAGAGAATTATTTACCGACATGATGACTCCACAAGAGGCGTCGACCTTGGAGATTTCCTCGATGGTGATAACATAGCTTATCGTGTCCAGACCGGCTCCGCCGTACTTCTCGGGAACCATCATCCCCATGAAGCCGAGTTCGCCAAGCTGCTTCACAGCTTCGTGTGGAAATTCCTCTCGCTCATCTCTGAGCGCTGCATCGAGAGCGAGAACCTCCTCAGCAAACTTCTTTGCGGTCTCCCGAATCAGGAGGTGTGTCTCTGTAAACTCGAAATTCAATACGAGCACTCCTCGAAATGAAAAACTCTAGGTCCCAGTTGAGTAAGTGTAAAAGCCTCGGCCGCTTTTTCGCCCTAGGTATCCCGCGGCAACCATCTTCCTCAAGAGTGGGCACGGCCGGTACTTGGCATCGCCCAGTCCATCTTGCAAAACCTCCATAATCGAAAGGCACACATCAAGACCGATGAAATCTGCCAGAGCGAGCGGCCCCAACGGATGATTCATGCCCAGTTTCATTACTGTGTCAATGGCTTCAGGCGTAGCAATTCCCTCCATCACACAATAGATTGCCTCATTGATCATGGGGATCAAGATCCGGTTGGAAATGAAACCCGGGTAATCTTTGACCTCGACAGGTATCTTCTCCAGCCTCTTCCCGAGCTCCATTACAACAGTGCACGTCTCGTCAGAAGTCAGGAGTCCCCGGATGACTTCCACCAGCTTCATTACGGGCACGGGATTCATGAAGTGCATCCCGATACACCGTTGCGGGCGAGTCGTTGCAGCCGCAAGCTCAGTTACTGAAATGGAGGAGGTATTGGTGGCAATGATCGCAGCTGGAGAGCAGATCCTATCAAGATCAATGAAGATCTTCTTTTTCAGTGCTCTGTCCTCCACAACTGCCTCGACGACTATATCAGCTTCTCTTGCACTCGCAGCGAGATCAGTCGTGCTGCGAATTCGAGATAAGATCTGGTGCTTCTGATCCTCTGATAAAGTTCCTTTCTTGATTTGCCTGTCGAGGTTTGTTCGAATGCTCGATAGAGCACGATCGAGATACTCTTGCTGTAAGTCGCATAGAGCGACATTAAAACCATACTGGGCAAAGACATGGGCGATCCCATTTCCCATTGTTCCTGCCCCTATGACACT